>NZ_JBHXFJ010000009.1:64453-156502 GCF_042722465.1 Streptomyces sp. NPDC127098 | reverse complement strand
GAGAACAATTTGATTCTCGCATTGATCAATCAAAAAATCTGGCATTGACTTCTTGGCACACTGTTGAGTTCTCAAGGAACGGACGCTACCTTCGGTTCCCTTTCGGGCCCCTCCGGGCTTCCCTTCGGTGTTCCCAACTCTACCACGTGTTTCGCGTCCGATTTTCTCGAACTCGGGCTTCGCTGGGAGCGATTGCTTCTCCCGGTCGGAACTTCCTTGTCGGAGTTCCCTTTCCGGGACAGCTCGAAGGACCTTACGGACCGGCCTCAGCGGTGTCAAGTTGAGACCGCTCGCCCCGCCAACGCCCAAGGCAGGGCGGTGGCCTGGATATTTCGGTGGCTCGGGGAGGCGGCGGCTGGCTAGGCTCACGCGGCTCGGTAGGAGAGAGGTGGGAGGGGGCACACCATGGGCACGTCCGGGCTGTACCGGGCGGTTTCCATCAGCAGCTTCAAGCGCTACGCGACGTACCGGGCGGCGACCGCCGCCGGCGTCTTCACCAACACGGTCTTCGGCTTCATCCTCGCCTACACCTTCGTCGCGCTCTGGGACGAACGGCCGGGCCTCGGCGGCTACGACCAGGCGCAGGCGCTGACGTTCGTCTGGGTGGGGCAGGGGCTGATCGGGGCGGTGGCCCTGCTGGGCGGCGGGTTCCACGAGGAGTTGCAGGAGCGGATCCGCACCGGGGACATCGCGATCGACCTCTACCGCCCCGCGGATCTCCAACTGTGGTGGCTGGCCTCGGACCTGGGCCGGGGCGCGTTCCAGCTGCTGGGGCGCGGGATCGGGCCGATGGTCGCGGGGGCGCTGGCCTTCGATCTCGCGCTGCCGGCGAACCCGCTGACGTGGCTGTGGTTCCTGGTGGCCGTGGTGCTCGGGATCACCGTCAGCTTCGCCCTGCGCTATCTGGCGGCGCTCGCGGCGTTCTGGCTGCTCGACGGCTCCGGCATCAACATGGTCTCCACCATCAGCTCCATCTTCTTCTCCGGGATGCTGCTGCCGTTGACCGTCTTCCCCGGCGCGTTCGGCGAGGTGGTGCGGTGGCTGCCGTGGGCGGCGATGCTCCAGGTGCCGGCGGACGTGCTGCTCGGCCGGCACGCCGGCGTCGGGGTCGTCGGGGCCTTCGCGTTCTCGGCGGCCTGGGCGCTGGTGTTGCTGCTGCTGGGGCGGGCGTTGCAGGCGGCGGCGACGCGCAGGGTGGTGGCGCAGGGTGGTTGACGCGTTGCGGGCCTACGGGCTGATCGTGGCGATGTGGGTGCGGTCGACGATGACGTACCGCACGTCGTTCGTGCTGGTGACGTTGGGCAGCGCGGGCATCTCGCTGCTGGACTTCGTCGCCGTGCTGATCATGTTCGCCCATGTGGACGCCCTCGGTGGCTTCACGGTGGGCGAGGTGGGCCTGCTCTACGGGACGTCGAGCCTGTCGCTGTCGTTGGCGCAGCTGGTGATGGGGCCGATGGAGCGGCTCGGGTCGCGGATCAGGGACGGGTCGCTGGACGCGATGCTGGTGCGTCCGGTGCCGCTCTTCCTGCAGGTGGCGGCCGACCGGTTCGCGCTGCGGCGGCTCGGGCGGGCGTTGCAGGGCGGCGGGGTGCTGGTGTGGGCGTTGGCGTCGCTCGAACTCGACTGGTCGCCGGGGCGGGTGCTGCTGCTGGTGATGATGGTGGTCTGTGGTGCGGTGATCTTCGGGGCGCTGTTCACGCTGGGCGGGGTGTTCCAGTTCTGGGCACAGGACGCGTCGGAGGTGCAGGCGGCGTTCACGTACGGGGGGAACGCGCTGTTGCAGTACCCGCCGACGATCTTCGGGCGGGAGCTGGTGCAGGGGGTGACGTTCGTGGTGCCGCTGGCGTTCGTCAACTGGCTGCCGGCGTTGCGGTTGTTGGGGCGGGAGGATCCGTTGGGGCTGCCGGGCTGGGTGGACTTCCTCTCGCCGGTGGTGGCGGCGGTGCTGTGCGGGGTCGCGGCGGTGGCGTGGCGCGCGGGCGTGCGGAGCTATCGGAGTACGGGGAGCTGAGATGACCGAGATGGCCGGGCCGGATGACGTGCTGGTCGAACTCGACGGTGTGGAGAAGGTGTTCCAGGTGCGGCGGCGGGTGGGGCGGCTGCGCAGGACGCGGGAGGAGGTGCGCGCGGTCGACGGGATCTCGTTCCGGGTGGCGCGGGGCGAGATGGTGGGCTACATCGGGCCGAACGGGGCCGGGAAGTCGACCACGATCAAGATGTTGACGGGGATCCTGACGCCGAGCGGGGGCCGGCTGCGGGTGGCGGGGATCGATCCGTCGCGGGAGCGGACGCGTCTGGCGCGGCGGATCGGGGTGGTGTTCGGGCAGCGGACGACACTGTGGTGGGATCTGCCGCTGCGTGACTCGTACGCGTTGGTGCGGCGGATGTACCGGGTGCCCGAGGCGCGGTTCAGGGCGAACCTGGAGCGGTGCGTCGAGCTGCTGGACCTGGGGGCGTTGTTGGACGTTCCGGTGCGGCAGTTGTCGCTCGGGCAGCGGATGCGGGGGGACATCGCGGCGGCGCTGCTGCACGACCCCGAGGTGCTGTACCTGGACGAGCCGACGATCGGGCTCGACGTGATCAGCAAGGCGAAGGTGCGGACGTTCCTGCGGGATCTGAACGTGGAGCGGCGGACGACGGTGTTGCTGACCACCCACGACCTGACCGACATCGAGCAGCTGTGTTCGCGGGTGATGGTGATCGACCACGGTCGGCTGATGTACGACGGGGCGCTCGCGGGCCTGCACGAGGTGGGTGAGAGCGAGCGGACGCTGGTAGTGGACCTGGAGCGTGAGCTGCCGCCGATCGAGGTGGCGGGGGCGCGGACGGTGCGGGTGGAGGGGCCGCGGCAGTGGCTGGCGTTCCCGGCGTCGGCGAGTGCGGCGCCGCTGGTGTCGGCGGTGGCGGCCGGGTATCCGCTGGTCGACCTGTCGGTGCGGGAGCCGGACATCGAGGACGTGATCGCGCGGATGTACGCGCTGGGGTCAACGGGAGCGGAGAGGGTGGGGTAGTCCCCACCCCGGATACGGACGTGTGCACCATCGTGCCGGTGCCCTGCTGAACGGCACTGTTTCTGCGTACCCGACAGAGCAGTGCGAGTTGTTCCAGCAGAGGAGACCGACCGTGGCAACGGCTGTACCGATTCCTTCCGCGGGGCGCGTCGCGGCCCGCGGCGCCGTGGCCGCGCGGGCCGAGGGTGTCGTCAAGGCGTACGGCGCCGGGGAGACGCGGGTGGTGGCGCTCGACCGCGTCACCATCGACGTCCGGCGGGGTGAGTTCACCGCGATCATGGGGCCTTCGGGTTCCGGTAAGTCGACGTTGATGCACTGTCTGGCGGGTCTGGACACGGTGACCGGTGGGCGGATCTGGATCGGGTCGACGGAGATCACGGGTCTGAAGGACAAGAAGCTGACGAAGCTGCGGCGGGACCATATCGGCTTCATCTTCCAGGCGTTCAACCTGCTGCCGACGCTGAACGCGATCGAGAACATCACGCTGCCGATGGACATAGCCGGGCGCAGGCCCGACAAGGACTGGCTGGACCGGGTCGTGTCCACCGTCGGCCTGGCCGACCGTCTCAAGCACCGTCCCAACCAGCTCTCCGGTGGGCAGCAGCAGCGTGTCGCCGTGGCCCGCGCCCTCGCCGCCCGACCCGAGATCATCTTCGGCGACGAACCCACCGGCAACCTCGACTCCCGCGCCGGCGCCGAAGTCCTCGGCTTCCTGCGCCGCTCCGTCGATGACCTCGGCCAGACCATCGTCATGGTCACCCACGACCCCGTGGCGGCGGGGTACGCGGACCGGGTGCTGTACCTGGCGGACGGGCGCGTGGTGGACGACATGGCCGAGCCCACCGCCGAGCTGGTGCTGGACCGCATGCGGCGCTTCGACGCGCGCGGGAGGGTGTCGTGACCGTCCTGCGGATCTCGCTGCGGAGTTTCTTCGCGCACAAGGGCCGAATGGTCCTGTCCGGGATGGCGATCGTGCTGTCGGTGGCGTTCGTCTGCGGCACGCTGGTGTTCACCGGGACGCTGAACTCGACGTTCGACCGCTTCTTCGGATCGCTGACCTCGGACGTCCGGGTGGGGCCGGTGGCGGAGGAGCACGCGCAGGAGACGGGCCGCCCGGACACCATCGCGGCGGACGTGGCCGACCGGGTGCGGGCGGTCGACGGGGTGGCGGCGGCCGACGGCCAGGTGATGACGGAACACCTGACGCTGGTGGACGCCGGGGGCGAGCAGATCGACGGGTCGGGCGGCCCGACGTTCGGCGCCGACTGGGGGCCGGCGATCCAGCGTTCCATGGACCTGGCCGAGGGCCGGGCGCCGTCGGGCCCCGGGGAGGCGCTGCTCGACGCGGACACCGCGGAGCGGCAGGGCGTGGCGATCGGCGACCGGTTGGACATCGTCGCGGTGCCCGGCCGGGTGACGGTCGAGGTGACGGGTCTCGCGTCGTTCCGGGACACCAACCCGGGCGCGGCGTTCGTGCTGCTCGACCCGGCGGCGGCGGCCGAGCGGCTGCTCGGCGCGACGGACGAGATCAGCACGGTCGAGGTGGTGGCCGCGGACGGCGTCTCGGACGACGAGCTGCGGGAGCGGATCGTGGCGGCGCTCGGGGACGGCTTCGACGTGGAGACGCGGGCCGAGGGCGAGCAGGCGCTGCGCGACGAGGTCGGCTTTCTCGGCGTGGTGCGGTACGCGATGCTGGGCTTCGCGGGGATCGCGGTGCTGGTCGGGATCTTCCTGATCGTCAACACCTTCTCCATGCTGGTCGCCCAGCGCACCCGCGAGATCGGCCTGATGCGGGCCATCGGCTCCAGCCGCCGCCAGGTCAACCGCTCGGTGCTGACCGAGGCGCTGCTGCTCGGCGTGGTCGGCTCGGTGCTGGGGATCGGGGCGGGGATCGGCCTGGCGGTCGGCCTGATGGCCTTGATGGACGCGGCGGGCGTCACCATGGACACCTCGCGGCTCACGGTGACGGCCGCGGTGCCGGTGGCGGGGCTCGCGGTGGGCGTGGTGACGACGCTGGTCGCCGCGTGGCTGCCGGCGCGGCGGGCCGGGCGGGTGTCGCCGATGGCGGCGCTGCGGGAGGCCGGCACGCCGGGCGACGCGCGGGCCGGCCGGGTGCGGGCGGCGCTCGGGCTGCTGGTGAGCGGGGCGGGCGCGGCGGCGCTGGTCGCGGCGGCCGGCGCGGACGAGGCGTCCGGGGGCTCCGCGCTGCTTGGGCTCGGGCTGGTGGCGACGCTGGTGGGCGCGGTGGTGGTGGCGCCGTTGCTGGCGAGCGTGGTGGTGCGGGCGGTGAGCGCGGTGGTGCTGCGGGCCTTCGGCCCGGTCGGCCGGATGGCCGGGCGCAACGCGCTGCGCAACCCGCGGCGCACCGGTGCCACGGCGGGCGCGCTGATGATCGGTCTGGCGCTGGTGGGCGGTCTGGGGGTGGTCGGCTCCTCCGTGGTGGCCTCGGCCTCCGACCAGCTCGACCGGTCGGTGGGCGCGGACTTCATCGTCGACTCGTCCTCGTCACAGGCGTTCACGCCGGACGCGGTGCGGGCGGTCCGGGAGACGCCCGGGCTCGCGCACGTGACCGAGCTGACGATGGTGAGCGTGGAGTTGACGACGGCGGACGGGGCGAGCTCGGCTCAGGAGCTGGTGGCGGCCGACCCGACGTACGCGGACGACCTGCGGACCGAGACGCTGTCGGGCGAGCTGGCGGCGGCGTACGAGCCGGACCACCTGTCGGTGCCGGAGTCGTTCGCGACGGAGCACGGTCTCGCCGTGGGCGACGAGCTGACGGCGCGGTTCGTGGGCGGCGAGACGGTGCCGTTGACGCTGGGCGCGGTCACCTCGGAGGACACGGTGCTCGACCAGGGCGCGATGTACCTGGCGCTCGACACGGCACGGGCCCACCTGCCGGCTGAGCGGATGCCGTCGACCACGACGCTGTTCGCCACGGCGGACGACGGCGCGGAGGACGCGGCGTACGCGGCGCTCCAGGAGAGCCTGCGGGAGTTCCCGATGTACGAGGTGAACAACCAGGCCGACTACAAGCAGCTGCTGGAGGACGAGATCGGCGCGCTGCTGAACATCGTCTACGGGCTGCTGGCGCTGGCCATCGTGGTGGCGATCCTGGGCGTGGTGAACACGCTGACGCTGTCGGTGGTGGAGCGCACCAGGGAGATCGGCCTGATGCGGGCCATCGGCCTCTCGCGCCGGCAACTGCGGCGGATGATCCGCCTGGAGTCGGTCGTCATCGCGGTCTTCGGCGCGGTGCTCGGGCTCGGGCTCGGCCTGGCCTGGGGCGTGACGGCGCAGCGGGTGTTGGCGCTCGAGGGCTTCGACGTGCTGGAGATTCCCTGGCCGACGCTCCTGACCGTCCTGGCCGCGTCGGCGGTGGTGGGCCTCGTCGCGGCGCTCCTCCCCGCGTTCCGCGCGGGCCGCCTGCCGGTGCTGCGGGCGATCGCGACGTAACCGGACGTGGCCGTCCTACTCGGCCCGGCCGCAGGACGGGCACGCGCCGCGGGTGGGTGGGGGAAGAACCAGCCGTCAGGCCAGCCACCGCGGAGCGGGGACCCTCAGGCCGGCCCGGCCAGGGCTTGGCTGCGGTCGCGGGCGGCCTCGATCGCCGCGATCAGCGCGGCCCGTACGCCGTGGTTCTCCAGCTCGCGGATCGCGCTGATCGTCGTGCCGCCGGGCGACGTCACCGCCTCCCGCAGCGTCACCGGGTGTTCGCCGCTGTCCCGCAGCATCACCGACGCGCCGATCGCGGCCTGGACGATCAGCTCGTGCGCCTTGTCGCGCGGCAGGCCGAGCAGGATGCCGGCGTCCGTCATGGCCTCGACGAGGTAGTAGAAGTAGGCGGGGCCCGAGCCGGAGAGCGCGGTCGCCGCGTCCTGCTGGGACTCGGGGAGCCGCATGGTGCGGCCGACGCCGCCGAAGATCTCCTCCGCGTGCGCCAGGTCGGCGTCGGTCGCGTGGCGGCCGGCGGAGATCACCGACATGGCCTCGTCGACGAGGGCCGGGGTGTTGGGCATGACGCGGACCACGGCCGTGCCCTCGCTCAGCCGGGACTCCACGAAGGCCGTGGTGATGCCGGCGGCGGCGGAGATGACGAGGCGGTCGGCGGTGGCGTGCGGGGCCAGTTCGTCGAGCAGGGCGCCCATGTCCTGCGGCTTGACGGCCAGGATGAGGGTGTCGGCCGTCTTGGCGGCCTCGGCGGTGTCGACGACCTCGATGCCGTGGCGCTCGCGCAGCGCCGCGGCGCGCTCGGGGCGGCGGACCGTGGCCAGCAGGGTGGCCGGCGGGCGGCCGGACCGCAGCAGGCCGCCGAGGAGCGCCTCGCCGATCTTGCCGGCGCCCAGGACCGCGATCTTGTGGGTGATGGTGCTCATACCGCTCATCCTCGCACCCGGGCCACCGTCAGGCGGACGGTGTAGCTCTCCGTGACCTCGCCTTCCGGGAACTCCCGTTCGAGGAGTGCGCGTTCGTCGTCGATCACCGCCCTGGAGGCCTCCGGGCCGAGGACGGCGAAGAAGGAGTGGGTGGCGAGGTTGGCGAGGTGCGCGGCGAGCGGCAGGTCGCGGCTCCAGCCAACCTCGCGGTAGTGGGTGGTGAGGGCCGGGTCGAGGTCGGCGAGGATGCCGGGCGCTTCGGCGGAGATGTCGCCGCGGTGGTAGCCGGTGAGACGCGCGCGCAGCCGGCGTTCCTGGTCGCGCTGCCAGGGGACGGTCCGGTCCGGCACGTTCCACCACAGGGCGAGCGCGCCGCCGGGGCGCAGCACCCGGCGGGCCTCGGGGACGGCCCGGGTGGGGTCGGTCCAGTGGAACGCCTGGGCGTAGGTGACCAGGTCGAACGCGCCGGCGGTGAACGGCAGCGCGTTGCCGTCGGCGCGCACCAGGCGGACGGCCGGGAGGCGGGCGCGGAGCTGTCCTGCCATGCCGGGCCCCGGCTCGGCGGCGGTGACGGTGGCGCCGCGCCGCAGCATGGGGCGGGTGCCGAGGCCGGTGCCGGCTCCGACGTCGAGGACGCGGGCGCCAGCGAGCGGGCGGTCGGCGAGCTCCTCGATCGCGTCGTAGAGGGTGGCCGGGTAGTCGGGGCGGGCGGTCGCGTACTCGGCGGCGACGCTGTTGAAGGAGGTGGCGAACTCGCGGGAGCCGAATCCGGGGTGGGTGCTCATGGTCCGGTGTTTCCCGTTCAGTCGAGCTCGCGCATCATCCGCTCCATCGACGCGACCGAGCGGCGGGTCTCGGTCAGTTCGTCGGTGTAGCGGCGGAGTATCTCGGTGTTGTCCTCCAGCAGTTCGGCGTACTTGCGGGCGAGCCGCTTGTACTCGTCCTCGCGGCCGGCGAGCATGCGGGCGCGCCAGCTGGCGGCGACCTGCCAGACGACGACGATCATCAGCGCGAAGATCCCGGCCGTGCCGAGTCCCGCGGCCCAGACGCCGGCCGGGTCGTCGGCCAGGGTCACCGGTGAGTCGTTCACTGTGCTTCCTCTTCCTCTTTCCGCTTCGCCGACTCCGGCTCCTCCTCCGGTCGCAGGGACTCGGCGGCGTCGGTGATGGTCCGCGGGGTCAGTTCGTAGAGGAACGGGGCGACCTCGAAGTACCGCATGGCCTTGCCGTCCTCGGACAGTTCGAGGGTGCCGGTGACGAGGCCGGCGGCCTCGAGCCGCTGCAGGTGCATGTGGAGCAGCGGGCGGCTCATGCCGATCTCGCGGGCCAGGCGGCTGACGTAGTTCCGCTCGGCGGTGAGCGCGGCGATGATCCGCATCCGCTGGGGGTGGCCGAGGGCGGACAGCACCTTGAGCAGCCGCTCGCCGGCCGGCGTCGGGTCGTTCATCGAGAGGTCCTCTCGCCGTTCCCGCTGTGCGGCGCCCAGCCTCTCAGCGCGACGACCACCTGTCAATCAAAACTGACACATGTCAGGACCACCCCTGAGAGCGTCTCGGGGTCAGCGGCGGCGCCGTCCCTGACCGCGGCGGGCCGGGTTGCCGGAGCGCTTGACGGTCAGCCGCCGGTGCCGCTCCAGCGCCGCCTCGTGGTCGGCGCGCAGCAGCCCCTCGCCCGGCGCCTCGACGAGCGAGCGCAGCGCGTAGGCCAGCAGCACGCCGACGAAGCCGACGAACGTGATGCTGCGGAACGCCGACTCGTCGACGGCGTCGACGCGGCGCGGCCTGGTGTAGCCGGCCCAGGCCCGGGTGAAGGCGATCGCGGTGCACAGCAGCAGCGCCAGCAGCACGAGCGAGCTCAGCCAGGTGGGGGATCCGGCGGCGACTCCGGCGTAGAGGATCCACAGCGCCAGCGCGCCGGCCACCGTCAGCAGGGCCGCGGCGGCGGTGAGCAGCACGCGGCGCGGCGCGTAGCCGCGTGACCTGTCGACCCAGCGGGTGCCGTAGAAGCGGATCGGCTCCGGCAGCGGGGCGTCGGCTTCGCGGTCGGTGACGGACGATGAGGGCTTGGGGGCAGAAGTGGACATGCGGTCGATTATGGCCGCAGCCGGGTGGCTGCCGCCGGGCCTGTCCCCGGCAGCGCGGCCCGGGGGGCGTCGCGAGCTCGCGAAGGTCCGGAGGACGGGTCCGGGTCCCAGTACGCTGTTGCCGGCAATCGCGGGCCTACCGGGGGAGCTGCCATGAGTGACAACCACGGTGCGGCGCCGGAGCGGCTCGGCGAGTACGTGCTGGAGCGGCGGCTCGGCAGCGGCGGGATGGGCGTGGTCTACCTGGCCAGGACGGTCGCCGGCCGGCAGCTCGCGGTCAAGGTGATCCGCCGCGAGTACGCGGAGGACGCCGGCTTCCGCGCCCGTTTCCGGCGCGAGGTGGCGGCGGCCAGGCGGGTGAGCGGCGCCTTCACCGCGCCCGTGGTGGACGCCGATCCGGAGGGCGACCCGCCGTGGCTGGCCACCCTCTACGTGCCGGGCGGCTCGCTGGCCGACCGCGTCGCCCGGGAGGGCCCGCTGCCGGCGCGCGAGGCGGCCCGGGTGGGCGCCCAGTTGGCCGAGGCGCTGACCGAGATCCACGGCCACGGCCTGGTGCACCGCGACCTGAAGCCGGGCAACGTGCTGCTGGCCGAGGACGGGGTGCGGGTGATCGACTTCGGAATCAGCCGGGCGCTGAGCGACAGTCACCGGCTGACCGAGGACGGCGCGGTGCTCGGCTCGCCACCGTTCATGGCGCCCGAGCAGCTGACCGGCGGCGCCGAGGTGACGACCGCGGCCGACGTGTTCGCGCTCGGCGCGGTGGTGGCGTTCGCGGCCACCGGCCACAGCCCGTTCGAGGCGGGCGGGCTGCCGGGCGGCGACCCGCTCGCGGTGGCCTACCGGGTGGTGCACGAGGAGCCGGAGCTCGGCGACCTGCCGCCGGCGCTGCGCGACCTGGTCTCGCTCTGCCTGGCCAAGGACCCGGAGCGGCGGCCCGCGGTGGCCTCGCTGCTGCGGATGGCGTCGTTCGCCGACACCCGGGCCCAGGCGGCGGTGGTGCGTGAGTCGACGAACTGGCAGGGGCACCGCGCCGCCGACGAGGGCGCGGCCCCGGGCGGCGCGACGGCGCTCGGCTCGCGGCGCAGGTCGCGGCGCCGTCTCGCGGTGGGCGCGGCGGTCCTGGCGGTGCTCGCGGCCGGCGGCGCCGGCGTGTTCCTGGCGACCGGCCCTGGCGACGCGGAGGCCGGTCGCGACCGGGACGACGGGAGCGTGCCGGAGCCGACCGGGCCGACCGCCGAGCCGTTCGCGCCCTGGGAGCTCGACTGGCGGGACCTCGGCGTGCGGGACGCGGCGACGAGCGGGGTGGCGTGCGCCCCGGTCGACGCCGACCTGCTGTGCTCCGCGGGCTCCGAACTCACGGTGCTGTTCGCGCCGGACGGCACCGAGCTCTGGCGCCACCACCCGCCGCGCGACTCCGCCGTCGCGCCGCGCGCGGTCACGGCCGCCGGCGTCGTCTACACCCAGTCCGACAAGGGCGTGGTCGCCCTCGACCGGGCGGGCGAGACGCTGTGGGAGATCGACGCGCCCGAGCTGACCGGCGCGCTGGGCACCACCGACGACACCCTGGTGGTGCAGAACGGCGACAGCACGCTGCGCTTCTACGCCCTCGCCACCCCGGACCCGGTGGGCTCCTGGGAGGTGCCGGGCCGCTACCTCACGGACGTGCTGACCTCGGCCGAGCACGTGCTGGCGCTCAGCCGCGCCGAGTCCGACGGCTCCGACCTCCAGGTGGCGCTGCTCGACGGGACGGGGCGCGAGCAGTGGCCACTGCCGGTGGGGCAGCCGGCGGAGTCGGCCGGGCTGATCGAGCCGGTGGGCATCGACGCGGAGGCGGCCTACTTCGAGGAGTGGGACCCCGACGTGCCGGTGGTCGCCGCCCTGCTCAGGCTCGACCTGGCGGACGGCTCCTGGACCCGCACCGTGCTGGAGGCGGCCGCCGAGCCGCGCACGGTGGTGGCGGACGGCGTCGGCTACGCCACCGACACCGCCGGCGGCGTCGCGGCCGTCGACCTGGCGGCGGGCGAGACGCTGTGGTCGGTCGACCTGGACGCGGAGAACACCTCGGCCCCCACCGTCGCCGGCGACGCGCTGTACTTCTCGGACGGCGAGGGCCGGCTGCACCGGGTGGCGCTCGCGGACGGGGCGCCGCTGGCCGTGGGCGAGCCGCACCCGGGAACGCCGGGCGCCGGCAGCGACGCCTGGGCGCCGCCGCCGGTGGTCACGGACGACGGGGTGGCCTACGTGGTGACGCTCGGCAACACGCTCTACGCCACCCGCGTCGACGACCTGGCCTGAGGGCTCGGGGCCCCCGGCCCTCAGCCCTCCAGCTTGCTGACGTCCCGCACGGCGCCCTTGTCGGCGCTGGTGGCCATGGCGGCGTAGGCGCGCAGCGCGACCGAGACCCTGCGGTCACGGCCGACCGGCGCGTACCGGCCGTTCAGCTCGGCGCGGCGGGCGGCCAGCTCCTCGTCGGAGACCAGCAGCTCGATGCCGCGGTTCGGGATGTCGATCCTGATCCGGTCGCCGTCCCGCACCAGCGCGATGGTGCCGCCGGCCGCGGCCTCCGGGGAGCAGTGGCCGATGGACAGGCCAGAGGTGCCGCCGGAGAACCGGCCGTCGGTGATCAGCGCGCACTTCTTGCCCAGGCCCCGGCCCTTCAGGAACGAGGTGGGGTGCAGCATCTCCTGCATGCCGGGGCCGCCGCGCGGGCCCTCGTAGCGGACGACGACCACGTCACCCTCCTTGACCCGCTTGGTGAGGATGGCCGAGACGGCGTCCTCCTGGGAGTCGACCACCACGGCCGGGCCCTCGAAGGTCCAGATCGACTCGTCGACGCCCGCGGTCTTCACCACGCTGCCGTCCTCGGCGAGGTTGCCGTAGAGCACGGCCAGGCCGCCCTCGGCGGAGTAGGCGTGCGCGACGTCCCTGATGCAGCCGTTCTCGGCGTCGGTGTCGAGGGTCTCCCAGCGCTCGGACTGCGAGAAGGCGCTGGCCGAGCGGCGGCCGCCGGGGGCGGCGTGGAACAGCTCGACCGCCTCGGGGGACGGGGAGCCGCCGCGGATGTCCCAGCTCTTGAGCCAGTCGGCGAGCGAGGGGCTGTGCACGGTGTGCACGTCCTCGCGGAGCAGGCCGCCCCGGTACAGCTCGCCCAGGATCGCCGGGATGCCGCCGGCCCGGTGCACGTCCTCCATGTAGTAGTTGCCGTTGGGCGCCACCTTGGACAGGCAGGGCAGCCGGCGGGAGATCGCGTCGATGTCCTTGAGGCCGAAGCCGAGGCCGGCCTCCTGGGCGGCGGCCAGCAGGTGCAGCACGGTGTTGGTGGAGCCGCCCATGGCGATGTCGAGGGCCATCGCGTTCTCGAACGCGGCGCGCGAGCCGATCGCGCGGGGCAGCACGGTCGCGTCGTCCTCGTCGTAGAAGCGCCTGGTGATCTCGACGACGGTGCGGCCGGCGTCCTCGTAGAGCGCGCGGCGGGCGGTGTGGGTGGCGAGGACCGAGCCGTTGCCCGGGAGGGCCAGGCCGAGGGCCTCGACCAGGCAGTTCATCGAGTTGGCCGTGAACATGCCGGAACAGGAGCCGCAGGTCGGGCAGGCGTTGTCCTCGATGCGGCGGATGTCCTCGTCCGAGACGCTGTCGTTCGCGGCGTCGGCGATGGCGTTGACCAGGTCCAGCTTGCGCACCGTGCCGTCGACCAGGGTCGTCACGCCGGCCTCCATCGGGCCGCCGGAGACGAAGACCGTCGGGATGTTGAGCCGCATCGCGGCCATCAGCATGCCGGGGGTGATCTTGTCGCAGTTGGAGATGCAGATCAGCGCGTCCGCGCAGTGCGCCTCGACCATGTACTCGACGGAGTCGGCGATCAGGTCCCGGGACGGCAGCGAGTACAGCATGCCGCCGTGGCCCATGGCGATGCCGTCGTCCACGGCGATGGTGTTGAACTCGCGGGGGATGCCGCCGGCCGCCGTGATCGCCTCGGAGACGATCCGGCCGACGGGCTGGAGGTGGGTGTGGCCGGGCACGAACTCGGTGAAGCTGTTGGCCACGGCGATGATCGGCTTCCCGAAGTCCGCTCGGTCTACGCCGGCGGCCTGGAGCAGGGAGCGGGCACCCGCTGCGTTACGGCCGTGGGTGACGGTGCGGGACCTCAGTGTCGCCATCTCTGTATCTCCTGCCTTTCCCCTGCGGGGCGATACGACCGCCCTGCCGGGCCGATACGACTCCCACCGAGGTTACGCCCCCCGCCCGCGTTCTGGGACACGGATTCCGCGACGCGAGACGCGCACCACGGCGGGCGGGGGGAGCCCGAGGTCAGGACGGTGTCGGGGCGGGGTCGGCCGGGTGCGGGGCGAGGAGCGGCAGCAGGGGCCGCCGGTCGGCGGTCAGCGCCGCCAGCCGCGTCTCGCAGTGGGAGACCAGCACCTCGTACCCCTCCTTCCCCATCATCTCGGTCAGCTCTGGCCGGTACGTCACGTACAGCGGCTCGGCCGCCCCGTGCGCCGCCGGCGCCCCGGTGCACCACCAGTGCAGGTCGTGGCCGCCGGGGCCCCAGCCGCGCCGGTCGTACTCACCGATCGAGACGTACAGCACCTGCTCGCCGTCCGGCCGGTCCACCCACTCGTAGGTCCGCCGCACCGGCAGCTGCCAGCACACGTCCGGCTTGGTCTCCAGCGGCTCGCGCCCCTCTCCCAGCGCCAGCGTGTGCAGCGCGCACCCCTCTCCCCCCGGGAACCCGGGCCGGTTCAGGAAGACGCACGCGCCGTCGATCCGCCGGGTGCGCCGCTCGCCGTCCTCGTCCTTCTCGACCCAGCCGTCCGCCGAGGTGCCCTCCGCGTGGTACTGCCAGGTCTCCGGGGTCAGGCGCGCCATGTGCTCGCCGACCCGCCGCTCGTCGTCCTCGTCGGAGAAGTGCGCACCGAGGGTGCAGCAGCCGTCCGACGCCCTGCCGGCCTCTATCCCCTGGCAGCCCCTGCCGAAGACGCACTGCCAGCGCGACGTGAGCCACGTCAGGTCGCATCGGAACACCTGCTCGGGGTCGGCCGGGTCGCGGAACTCGACCCACGCCCTGGGGTGATCGAGGTCCACCTCGTCACCAGCCGCGCGCCGCCGCGCACCGTCGAGCTTCTTGACGGTTCTGCCCGGCTTCGCCCTCTTCGTCTTCGCCACACAGTCAGGGTAAGGGGGACGGTAGCGTAGACCCCCATGAGGCTCGGAGTTCTCGACGTCGGTTCCAACACGGTTCACCTCCTGGTGGTTGACGCGCATCCCGGTGCCCGGCCGCTCCCGGCCTACTCCCACAAGGCGGAGCTGCGTCTCGCCGAACTGCTGGACGCGCGCGGCGCGATCGGCCAGGACGGCGTCGACCGGCTGGTCGCCACCGTCCGGGAGGCGCTCGAGGTCGCCGAGGACCAGGGCGTCGCCGACCTGCTGCCGTTCGCGACCTCGGCGGTGCGGGAGGCGAGCAACGCCGACTCGGTGCTGGCGCGGGTCGCCGACGAGACGGGCGTCACGCTCCAGGTGCTGTCCGGCGCGGACGAGGCGCGGCTGACGTTCCTGGCGGCGCGACGCTGGCTGGGCTGGTCGGCGGGGCGGCTGCTGATGTTCGACATCGGCGGCGGCTCGTTGGAGATCGCGTTGGGCCTCGACGAGGAGCCGGACGCGGCGGTCTCCCTGCCGTTGGGCGCGGGGCGGCTGACGGCCGCCAGGCTGCCGGGCGACCCGCCTTCACCGGCCGACGTGCGGAGCCTGCGGCGCGACGTGCGGTCCCAAGTGGCGCGGGTGGTGGGCGACTTCACCCGCTTCGGCGCGGCCGACCGGGTGGTGGCCACGTCCAAGACCTTCAAGCAGCTGGCCAGGATCGCCGGCGCGGCCCGCACCTCCGAGGGCCTCTACGTGCGCCGCGACCTCAGCCGCGACGACCTCAGGACGTGGGGCCAGAAGCTGGCCGAACTCCCGGTCCGGGACCGCCAACAGCTCCCCGGCGTCTCGGAGGGCCGCGCCCACCAGCTCCTCGCCGGCGCGGTGGTCGCCGAGGCGGCGATGGACCTGTTCGGCGTCGAGACCCTCGAAATCTGCCCGTGGGCGCTCCGCGAGGGCGTCATCCTCCGCCGCCTCGACCGCATGCGGGACGCTGCGCGCTAAGCCTTCGGCCGGGCCCGGTTGCGGGGCTCCGTTTCCGGCCCTCCGGGCCGGGGCGGTGGGCCTGCGGCGCGCGCCTTCGGCGCGAGTCCGCCCTCCGGGCCGGGGAGTTGCCCCGAAGCACCGGACAGGCCCGCGGCTCCGTGAGACGACGCGACCGGCCGCCAAGACGGGCCGGGCCGCCGCCGGTCCGAGCCCACCGGGCCGGACGGAGCCGCTCACGCGGCCCGACGGCTGCCGCCGGGCAGGCCCCGGCCCGCAGGGCACACCCGCGCCGAAGGCGCGCCGCAGGGCCGGACGGGCCCCGCCCCGAGGCAGTGCGCCGCCAAGGTAGCGCCGGGTGCAGCCGGGCACGCTCCTGGCCACACACGGCCGTCCGCGCAGCCGGTGCGGAGCACCGGAGCGAGGTCCGGCCCCCAGGGCCGGCCGGGCGGCACCCCATGCGGGCCCCGCCAGCCCACAGGGCGAGGCGGCGCGACGGCCACGTCGCACAGCGGTCGGCCCACGGCCGTCGACACAGCCGGTGCGGAGCACCGGAACACGGTCCGGCCCGCAAGGCCGGGCGGGCCCCACCCCCGTGTGGGCCCGCCCGCGCCACGTCGCAAGCCGGCGCGACGGCCACGTCGCATCCGCTTACGCCGTGCGACGCCGCAGCGTCGCCGCGCCCAGGGCCAGGACGGCGACGGCGCTGGCCGAGACGATCAGCACGTCGCGCACGAAGTCGCCCGTCACGTCCGCGTGGTGGAGGACCTGCGTCATGCCGTCGACCGAGTAGGACATGGGGAGGACGGCGGAGACCGCCTCCAGCACCGGCTGCATCGTGTCGCGCGGGGCGAAGAGCCCGCACAGCAGCAGCTGCGGGAAGATCACCGCCGGCATGAACTGCACGGCCTGGAACTCGGAGGCCGCGAAGGCCGAGACGAAGAGGCCGAGCGCCGTGCCGAGCAGCGCGTTCAGCAGGGCGACGAGCAGCAGCAGCCAGGGCGATCCCGCGATGTCGAGGCCGAGCAGCCAGAGCGCGACGCCGGTGGCCAGCGTGGCCTGGAGGACGGCGAAGGCGCCGAAGGCGAGCGCGTAGCCGGCGACCAGTTCGGCCTTGCCGAGCGGCATGGTCATCAGGCGTTCCAGCGTGCCTGAGGTGCGCTCCCGCAGCGTGGCGATCGAGGTGACCAGGAACATCGTGACCATCGGGAAGATGCCGAGCAGCGAGCTGCCGATGAAGTCGAACGAGCCGCGGTCGGCGTCGAAGACGTAGTAGAGGAGCACCAGCAGCAACACCGGCACCAGCAGCAACAGGGCGATGGTGCGCGGGTCGTGCGCGAGCTGGCGCAGCACGCGGCGGGCGGTGGCGAGGACCCTGGTCGGGCTCAGGACGGTGTTCACACGCGCTCCTCGGCGACGTCGGCGTCCACCAGCCGGAGGAACGCGTCCTCCACGGTTCCGGCGCCGGTGCGGTCGCGCAGTTCGGCCGGGGTGCCGTCGGCGAGCAGGCGGCCGGCGCGCATCAGCAGCAGCCGTTCGCAGCGGTCGGCCTCGTCCATCACGTGCGAGGAGATCAGCAGCGTCGCCCCGCGCTGCCCGGCGAGCCGGTGGAAGAGCGCCCACAGGTCGCGCCGCAGCACCGGGTCGAGGCCGACGGTCGGCTCGTCGAGGATCAGCAGTTCGGGTGAGCCGAGCAGCGCGGCGGCGAGGGAGGCGCGGGAGCGTTGGCCGCCGGAGAGGTTGGCGGTGAGCGCGCCGGCGTGCGCCGTGAGGTCGACGTCGGCCAGTGCGGCGTCCACCTGGGCGCCGAGGTCGACGCGCGGGACGCCGAGCACGGCCGCGTAGTACTCCAGGTTCTGCCGGACGGTGAGGTCCGGGTAGACGGACGGCGCCTGCGTCACATAGCCGATGAGGTGCCGCAGCGGCGGGCTGCCGGCCGGTTGGCCGAGGACGTCGAGGGTGCCGGTGACCCGGGCCTGGACGCCCGCCATGGCGCGCATCAGCGTCGTCTTGCCGCAGCCCGAGGGGCCGAGCAGGCCGGTGACCGAGCCGCGCAGGACGGTGAAGTCGAGTCCCTTGAGGACCTGGGCGCGGCCGCGCGTGACGCGCAGGTCGCGGGCCCGCACGGCCGCCTCGCCCATCCGAGATTTATTCATCACGCGTTTAATAAAAGCGCCGACCGGCCCTCGGGTCAAGCCCCGTCCCCGACGCCGGCACGTAGGCTTGGCGCCGTGGCACATCGCGCGGCAGACCAGAGACCGGCGACGAAGGTGGGGCTCTCGACCGCCTCCGTCTATCCGGAGAACACCGCGGCCGCCTTCGAGATAGCGGGCCGGATCGGGTACGACGGGGTCGAGGTCATGGTGTGGACCGACCCGGTCAGCCAGGACCTGGACGCGTTGCGCCGGCTCTCCGACAAGCACGGCGTGGAGATCCTCGCCGTCCACGCGCCCTGTCTGCTGGTCACCCAGCGGGTCTGGACGACCGACCCGTGGACCAAGCTCGATCGGGCGCGGGCGGCGGCCGAGCGGCTCGGCGCCGGCACGGTCGTCGTGCACCCGCCGTTCCGCTGGCAGCGCGGCTACGCCCGCCACTTCGTGGCCGGGATGCGGCGGATGCGGAACGAGACGGACGTCACGTTCGCCGTCGAAAACATGTACCCGTGGCGCTACCGGGACCGTGAGATGCTCGCGTACGCCCCCGGCTGGGACCCGACCGACGAGGACTTCCCGCACTTCACGCTCGACCTGTCCCACACCGCCACCTCCCGCAGCGACGCGCTGGCCATGGCCGAGCGGATGGGCGATCGGCTGGGCCACGTGCACATCGCGGACGGCACCGGCTCCGGCAAGGACGAGCACCTGGTTCCGGGGCGCGGCGGCCAGCCGTGCGCGATGCTGCTCCAGCGGCTCGCCGCGTCCGGATACGCGGGGCACGTGGTGGCCGAGATCAACACGCGCCGGGCCACCTCGGCGGCCGAGCGCGAGGCCGACCTCGCCGAGACGCTGGACTTCACCCGCCGCCACCTCGCGACGCCGGTGCCCCACCCGACCCCCGCGACCCCCTCCGCCGGGACCACGCGGTGAGTTCGGGCCCCACCCCGCCGGCCACCGGGCGCCGGCGGGGCCGGCCGCCGCGCACCGAGGCGGCGGACGGCTCCCCGGCCACCAGGGACCTGATCCTGGCGGCGGCCCGCGAAGAGTTCGCCGAGCGCGGCTACGACCGGGCCTCGATCCGTGGCATCGCCCGGGTGGCCGGCGTCAACCAGGCCCTCGTGCACCACTACTTCGGCACCAAGGAGCAGGTCTTCGGCGCCGCCGTCGCCGCGGCCGCCGCGCCCGCCACCGACAACCTGGCGCACAGCGCGGACGTCCCGCTCGACGAGTTCGGGCGGTGGTTCACCGGCGTCTTCCTCGGGGTGTGGGAGAACCCGGTCACCCGGGCCCCGCTGCTCGCCATCGCCCGCTCCGCCATCACCAACGACACCGCCGCGGGCATCTTCCGCGGCTTCCTCGGCGCGCGACTCGTGACCCGCATCACCGAGCGCATCGGCGACGCGCCGGACGCCCGGCTGCGCGCGGAGCTGGCCGCCGCGCAGCTGGTCGGCACGATGCTGCTGCGGTACATCCTGCGCGTCGAGCCGCTGGCCAGCGCCGACGCGAGCGAGCTGATCGACCGCCTGGCCCCGGCCGTCCAACACCACCTGACCGGCCCGTCCCCCGACCGCGGCGGGGCACCGGACTACGCCGCGGGCACCGACTCCTCGTCTGCCGGGGGCTCGGTCGACTCCGGATCCTGATCCTCGGGCGGCGGCTCGGGGGACGGCTGCTCGGTGGGCGGCGGTTCGGTGGCGGGCGGCTCGGTGACCCCGTCGCCCTCGACGGTGATCACGGCCGCCGCCGGCTCGATCGTGATCCGGCCGCGCCACGGGCCGGCCGGCTCCCGCGCCCGGTCCACCGTCACCTCGATCACGGCCGACTCGCCGGGGCGCAGCGTGCCGGCGGTCTCGCTCAGCGCCAGCCAGTCGGCGTCGGTGGCCGCGGACCAGTCCACCGGCGCCTCGCCCCCGGCGGTCAGGGTGATCCGGCTGCCGACGTCGGTGGGCACCGCGTCGACCGTCAGCGTGCCGCGCGGGGCGGGGGACGAGGGCTCGCCGCTCCCCCGGCCGGCGCCGCCGGCCGCCTCACCCTCCGGCCGCTCCCGGCCGGGCGCCGGGGCGTCGTCGGTGGCGGCCTCCGGAGGCGCGTCGTCGGCGCCCGGGCCCGCCCACTCGGCCACGCCCCCGTCCGGCGTCGGCCCGCCACCACCCGGCCCCGGCTCGGCTCCCGGGACGGCGCCGTCCTCGGCGGTCGCCGCGGTGTCCTCGCCGTCGCCCACCTCGCCGATCACCGGCGCCGAGCGGTACGCGGCCCACAGCGCCAGCACGGGCGCGGCCAGCACGGTGGCCACCACCGTGGTCGTCACGGCCCGGCCCCGCAGCCGCTCGCGGCGCGCCGCCCGGTCCTTCTCCTCCACCGGGAAGCCGGCCCTGTCGTAGCGGGGCGCGTGCTGGGCGCGGGCCCGGTGGATCGCCAGCCTGGCCGCGCGCACCGCGGTCAGCGGCGCGGCCAGCACGGTGAGCCGGCCGGCGCCGCCTGGCGAGGTGCCGGGCCAGCCGACGCCGGCCATGGCCCGCTGGGCCACGAGCCGGCAGGACGGGCACTCGTCGACGTGCAGCACCAGCTCGCGGCGCAGCCCGGGGCCGAGCAGCAGCATCCGGTCGTCGCCGGAGAGCGCGGCGACGGCCGGGCAGCCGGCCGCGTCGACGGCGGCCAGCGCGGCCCTGGTGCGCTCGACCTCGCAGGCGGCGGTGGTGAGCAGGGCGTGCGTCGCCGAGGCGGTGAGCCGTAGCACGCGGGCGACCTCGGGCACCGAGAGCTGGTGGCGGACGGCGAGCTCCAGGGCCTCCCGCTGCTCCCGGGTGGTGCCGGCGGCCTCGGGCCAGGCGAGCGCGGCCAGCTCGCGGCGGCGGTGCCTGGCCTCCTCGTGGTCGCCGACGGCGCGCGGGCCCGCCGTGCCACCGTCCCGGTCGGCGGCGAGCCGGCGCACGCACACCCAGCGGGCGAGCGCGTAGAGCCAGGGGCGCTGGAGCTCGGGCGCGGCGGGCCGGCGACCGCGCTCGTGCTGGCGCTCGGCGAGCGCCAGCGCCTCGCCGAGGGCGGCGGTCGCGGCGTCGTGCTCGCACATGATCGACAGGCAGTAGGTGAAGAGCCCGTCCAGGTACGCCTCGTCGTAGGCCTCGGCATGCGCCGAGCCGCGCGTGGGCCCGACGCGCTCCGCGGGGCCGTCGGTTTGTTGCGCCGGGTCGGCGCGCAGGGCTCGCGAGGGAGCGCCGCGCCCGGGGTCCACGCGCTGAGCGTCAACGTGATGCGACGCCTCGACACGCTGACGGTCGGCACGCCAAGGCTCGCCAGGCGCCCCGCGCGGCGGCTCGACGCGCGGAGGCGCGCCCCGCTGCGCCGGCTGGGCGTCCGGCGCGTCCACGCGCGACGGCGCGCCCCGCTGCGCGGGGTCGGCGCGCGTGGCACCGTCGCGCGCCCCGCGGCGGGACGCACCTTCGAACCGGTAGGCCGGCAGGCCGGAACGGTGGGCCGACAGGCCGGCACGTCGGGTCATCACCCAGCGACCGTAGGCGCCCGGCGGTCGCCTGCCGCGCCACCCGCGCGAGGTTCCCCCTAACGGGTGAGTTCACGGTGACAGGGGCGACGACGATGTGTCAGTGCCCGCCGGTAACGTTCCGCGCATGCCTCGCAAAGCTGATCGTCCCGCGTACCGGTGCTCCGAGTGCGGCTGGTCCACCGCCAAGTGGCTGGGCCGCTGCCCCGAGTGCCACGCCTGGGGCACGGTGGAGGAGGTCGGCGCGGCGCCGGCGCTGCGCACCACACCGGTGGCCAGGGTGGCCTCGCCCGCGCTGCCGATCGGCCAGGTGGACGGGCAGCGGGTGACCGCCAGGGGCACGGGCGTGCCGGAGCTCGACCGGGTGCTCGGCGGCGGCCTGGTGCCGGGCGCCGTGGTGCTGCTGGCCGGCGAGCCGGGCGTCGGCAAGTCCACGCTGCTGCTCGACGTGGCGGCGAAGGCGGCCTCGGCCGACCGGCCGACGCTCTACGTCACGGGCGAGGAGTCGGCCGGCCAGGTGCGGATGCGGGCCGACCGGATCGGCGCCATCCACGACCACCTCTATCTCGCCGCCGAGACGGACCTGGCGTCCGTGCTGGGCCAGTTGGACGTGGTGAAGCCGGCACTGCTGGTCCTCGACTCGGTGCAGACCATCGCCTCCGCCGAGCTGGACGGCGCGCCCGGCGGCATGGCCCAGGTGCGCGAGGTGGCCGGCGCGGTGATCCGGGCCTCCAAGGAGCGCGGCATGGCCACCATCCTGGTGGGCCACGTCACGAAGGACGGCGCGATCGCCGGGCCCCGGCTGCTGGAGCACCTGGTGGACGTGGTGCTCCACTTCGAGGGCGACCGGCACGCCAGGCTGCGCCTGGTGCGCGGCGTGAAGAACCGGTACGGGGCCACGGACGAGGTGGGCTGCTTCGAGCTGCACGACGAGGGCATCACCTCGCTCGCCGACCCCTCGGGCCTCTTCCTCACCCGGCGGGACGAGCCGGTGCCCGGCACCTGCCTCACGGTCACCCTGGAGGGCCGCCGGCCGCTGGTCGCCGAGGTGCAGTCGCTCACGGTGGCCACCCAGATCCCCTCGCCCCGGCGCACCACCTCGGGTCTCGAGACCTCACGGGTGTCGATGATCCTCGCCGTCCTCGAGCAGCGCGGCCAGATAGCGGCCCTGGGGAAGAACGACATCTACACGGCGACCGTGGGCGGGGTGCGGCTCTCGGAGCCGGCCGCCGACCTGGCCGTCGCTCTGGCCCTGGCCAGCGCCGCCAGCGACACCCCGCTGCCGAAGAACCTGGTCGCGGTGGGCGAGGTGGGGCTCGCCGGCGAGGTGCGGCGGGTCACCGGGGTGCAGCGGCGGCTGTCCGAGGCGTCGCGGCTCGGCTTCACGCACGCGCTGGTGCCGGCGGACTCGGGCGAGGCGCCGCCGGGGATGCGGGTGATCGAGGTCGCGGACATCGGGGAGGCGCTGCGGGTGCTGCCCGCCCGCCGCCCCCGGCGGCCGCGCGAGCCCGGCGACGAGGCGGTGGCGGCCGAGCCCAGCCGGGGAGCGGAGGCGCGCCGGTAGACTCATGCGCATTCGTCTCGTCCCCCGGAGGATTGCATGGCAGCCAGCGACCGGCCGGCGGGTCCGGCCAGGGCCGGGGGTGGCTCCGGAGGTGAGGGCCTGCTCCGGGCCGCGCTGAGCGCCGTGGCCCCCGGCACCCAGCTGCGGGACGGCCTGGAGCGCATCCTCCGGGGGAACACGGGCGGCCTGATCGTCCTGGGCGTCGACCGCACGGTGGAGTCGCTGTGCACGGGCGGCTTCGTGCTGGACGTCGAGTTCACGGCGACGCGGCTGCGCGAGCTGTGCAAGCTGGACGGCGCGGTCATCGTGGACCGGGACATCTCCCGGATCGTGCGGGCCGGCGTGCAGCTGGTGCCCGACCCCAGCATCCCCACCGAGGAGACCGGCACCCGGCACCGCACCGCCCAGCGGGTCTCCATCCAGACGGGCTTCCCTGTCGTCTCGGTCAGCCAGTCGATGCGCCTGGTCGCGCTCTACCTGGACGGCCAGCGGCGGGTCCTGGAGGACTCGGGCGCGATCCTGTCCCGCGCCAACCAGGCGCTGGCCACCCTGGAGCGGTACAAGCTGCGGCTCGACGAGGTCACCGGCACGCTCTCGGCGCTGGAGATCGAGGACCTGGTGACCGTCCGGGACGTGGCGGCGGTCGCACAGCGGCTGGAGATGGTGCGCAGGATCGCCGCCGAGATCGCCGAGTACGTCGTCGAACTCGGCACGGACGGCCGTCTTCTGTCGCTCCAGTTGGACGAGCTGATCGCCGGCGTCGAGCCGGAGCGGCAGCTGATCGTCCGGGACTACATCCCGGAGGCCGCCGGCAAGCGCTCCCGCCGGGTGGCGGCCGCGCTCGCCGACCTGGACGCGCTCGACCACGTCGAGCTGCTCGAACTGCCCACGGTCGCCCGCGCGTTGGGTTACGGGGCGTCCCCCGAGGCGCTGGACACCACGGTCTCGCCGCGCGGCTTCCGGCTGCTGGCCAAGGTGCCGAGGCTGCCGGGACTGGTCATCGACCGCCTCGTCGACCACTTCGGCGGCCTGCAGAAGCTGCTCGCCGCCAGCGTGGACGACCTCCAGGCGGTGGACGGCGTCGGCGAGACCCGCGCCCGCTCGGTCCGCGAGGGCCTCTCCCGGCTCGCCGAGTCCTCGATCCTCGAACGGTACGTCTGACGCTCCGCCAGGCGGGCCGTCAGTCCTCCTCGCTCAGTCCTCCTCCAGGAGGAACGACGTCTGCACCACCTCGTAGCCGTCCAGCGTGGCCTCCGCGAGATAGGTGCCAGGATCCGCCGCCCGGCCGGGGCTGCCGCACTCGTCGGCGTCCGAGTGCCGCTGGTCCCAGCTGATGGCGTGGCTCGCGGTGCCGCCCGCCGGCACGGCGGTCGGCACGGAGCGCGCGCCCTCCGGGCAGTGGGCCGAGGACCACACCAGGTCGTCCTCGGCGTCCGAGAGGGTGACCGTCAGCCGGTCGAGCCCGAAGTCCAGCGCGCAGGCCGCGCCCGAGCCGTTCTGCGCGGTGAGCCGCAACTCCGGCTCGTCCTCGGGGCCGTACGCGTTGGCCTCGCTGCGCAGCGAGAGCGTCACGTCGCCCGGCCCGCAGGCCGGCAGCCCCGCCGGGTCGAGCGCGGCGCCGCCGCCGCTGCCGCCCGCGTCCGTCTGCTGGCCACCGCCGCCCGCGCCCGCGTCCTCACCGGCGCCGTCCGCTTCACCGTCACCGGCACCGCCACCGGCCCCCGCCGAACCGTCCTCCTCGTCGGCCGTGGACTCCTCGCGCCCGCCGGGGCGTTCGTCGATCAGCGACTCCGAGGGCTGCGGCGACCCCGGCGTGATGGTCTCGGCAGGGCCGCCGTTGCCGTCGTCGCCCGCGTTGTCCGAGCCCCCATCCCCACCTCCGCCACCGCCGCGCAGCGCCCAGAACACGAGCAGCGCCACCAGCGCGAGCAGCAGCAGGAGCACGGCCCTGCGACGCCAGTAGATGGCAGAGGGCAACGGCCCGACCGGAGTACGCAGAGATCCCACGCGGAAACCTTACGAGACTTCGGTCACTCTCTCGCGCCCCACCCTTCGCACTACGCGGGTCAACACGCGCGCGCGGTCCGCTTTGTGCCGTGCCCGCGACATGCCAGGATCGCCCTTGCCATGACTGCGACGACTGCGACCACAGCCACCGACCCGAGCACCGCCACCGGCGCGCCGACGACAGCCGACGACCACACCGCCCTCCACTCCCGCGTCATCGAGTGGTTCGGCAAGCATGCCCGCGACCTGCCCTGGCGTCGGCCCGAGGCCGGTGCCTGGGGTGTGATGGTCAGCGAGTTCATGCTCCAACAGACGCCGGTCAACCGCGTCCTGCCGGTCTACGAGGAGTGGCTCAGGCGCTGGCCGCGCCCCGCCGACCTGGCCGCCGAGGCGCCCGGCGAGGCGGTGCGCGCCTGGGGCCGCCTCGGCTACCCGCGCCGGGCCCTGCGCCTGCACAGCGCGGCCGCCGCCATAGCGGAACGGCACGGCGGCGAGGTCCCGACCGACCACCACCAGCTGCTCGCGCTCCCCGGCGTCGGCGAGTACACGGCGGCCGCGGTGGCCTCGTTCGCCTACGGGCAGCGACACGCGGTGCTGGACACCAACGTGCGGCGGGTGTTCGCCCGCACGGTGACGGGCACCCAGTTCCCGCCCAACGCCACCACCGCGGCGGAGCGCAAGCTGGCCCGGATGCTGCTCCCCGAGGATCCGGCGACCGCGGCCGGTTGGGCGGCGGCCACCATGGAGCTCGGCGCACTGCTGTGCACGGCGCGCACGCCGGAGTGCGGGCGTTGCCCGATCGCCGACCTCTGCGCCTGGCGCCGCGCCGGCTCCCCACCGCACGAGGGCCCGGCCCGCCGCGGCCAGACGTACGCCGGGACAGACCGCCAGGTGCGCGGCAAGCTGCTCGCCGTGCTGCGCGAGGCCGTGGCGCCGGTGCCGCAGTCGGTGCTCGACCGCGTCTGGCACGACCCGGAGCAGCGGGCCCGCGCCCTGTCAGGACTGCTCAGCGACGGCCTGGCCGAGCGCCTTCCGGACGGCCGCTACCGTCTCCCGGGCGCACGTTGAGCGTCGGCCGCCCCTCGTCCGGCGCCAGCGGCGGCACCACCGTCCTGGCGTCGACCCCGGCGAACCACAGCCCGATCAGATAGGCCGCCGTCGCCTCAAGCAGCCCCGCCCGGTCGAGCCCACCGCCCGGGACGGGCACGCACCCCAGGTCGGCGACGAGCCGCCCCACCGTCTCCACCGCCGCCGGATCGTCCCCACAGACCGGCACGGCGAACGGCGTGGGGCCCGGGGCCCCACGCCAGAACTCGCTGCTGGCCAGGTTGAACGCCTTCACCACCCGCGCCCCGGGCGCCGCCGCCGCGATCCGCTCGGCCATGGCAGGACCGCCGGCCGTGGCCAACGCGACGCTGCCGGGCACGAGCGGGTTGCTGCAGTCGATCACCACCCGCCCTGCGAGCGCCCCCGCCTGCCGCACCACGTCCTCCGCGACCTGACTCGGCACCGCGACCAACACCACCTCCCCGAACGCCGCCGCCTCCCTGAACCCGCCGCGCCCGCTCTCCCTGACCTCATGCCCGGCCTCCTCCCACCGGCCGCCGAGCGCCCGGGCCATGTTCCCGGCCCCCAGAATCCCGATCCGCATTCCTTGCCCCTCTCTGCTTTCCTGGCAGGGGGAACGGTAGGAAACCCGAAAGGTACCGATCGGTGTTCATCGCGGACTGCCAGGCCAGGCTGGCCTTCGACCTGCTCGCCCACACCTGGAACCCGGTGCTGCTCTGGACCCTGCGCCACGGCCCCGCCCGCCCCGCCGACCTGCGCCGCCGCGTCGGCGGCATCAGCCCCAAGGTCCTGACCGAGACCCTGCGCCGCCTCGAACACCACGGCCTCGTGACCCACCGCCGCTACCGCGAGGCCCCGCCCCGCGTGGAGTACGAACTGACGGCGCTGGGCCGTACGCTGCTGCCAGCCATCGAGGCGTTGGGCGACTGGGCACACACCCACGGCGACGACGTCCTCGCGGCGCAGGACCGTCACGACTGACACTCGCCACGGGGGGACCCTGCCATGGACATCGGAACCACCGGCTTACGGCTGGCGTCGAGCGCCGTCGCGCCACTCGTCAAGCGGCTGTTCCGGCAGGACGGCCCTGGCGCCGGCCTCGTCGACAAGCCGGTGCGGCTCTCGTCCCTCGTCTCCTTCCGCGGCGAGAAGCGCACGCTGACCGACCGCGACGTGGAGAAGCTCGCCACCGAGCTGACGCTGCGGGCGGCGAAGGCGACCGGGCCGCACGACACCCCGCTGGAGCTCGACCGCATCATGGTCGCCGACCTGCTGGCCAGGTCGCTCCAGGCGCTCGGCGACCTCGACATGGACGACGTCCAGGCGGTCCGCCTCGGCGTGGAGCCGCTCGCCCGCGCACTCCGCCAGAACACGGACGAACTCTCCTCCGACGCGACCGTCTTCTACGACCGGGTGCTGGCCCTGGCCTGCCTCCACGTCCTGGACTTCTTCACCAAGCGGTCGACGTTCGTGGCCCGCACGCTGGTCGAGCAGACCCGCCAGCAGGAGCGGATCATCCACACCCTGGACCTGCTGGTGGAACGCGTCTCCTCCCAGTCCGCCGAGGACGCCGCCTTCGAGGAGCGCTACCGGCGCTATCTCGTCGGCCGGCACAACAAACTCACCATCTTCGGCATCGACGTGGACGACGAATGGCCGCTCG
The DNA here is from genome assembly GCF_042722465.1 of Streptomyces sp. NPDC127098. Lineage (NCBI taxonomy): Bacteria > Bacillati > Actinomycetota > Actinomycetes > Kitasatosporales > Streptomycetaceae > Streptomyces > Streptomyces sp. NPDC127098. Next base: position 128,962 of record NZ_JBHXFJ010000009.1, on the reverse strand, counting down.
ACGACGCCTACCTGAGCCTGGAGACCACCGAACGGCCCATGCACGGCAGCGGTCTCCCGGTGCCTCCGCAGCGCGCCGAACACGCCCTCTCCGGCCGCCAACGCGTCTTGCTGCGCGGCGTCGCCGGCTCCGGCAAGACGACGCTCGTCCAGTGGCTCGCGGTCACGGCTGCGGAGCACCGCCTGAGCACCGAGCTCTCCCACCTCATCGGCCTGGTCCCGTTCGTCCTCCCCATGCGGACCCTGACGAGGGCCGGCCAAGACCTCCCCATGCCGGACGACTTCCTCACGGCGGTCCGCTGCCCCCACACCCCGCCCCGGGGTTGGGTCGAACGCGTCCTGGCCGGTGCTCGTGGGCTGCTGCTGGTCGACGGCATCGACGAGATCCCCGAGCAGGAACGCGACCGCACCCGCGCCTGGCTCCGGGAGTTGCTGCGGGAGTTCCCCGGCAGCGTGTGCGTGGTGACGGCCCGGCCGTCAGCCGTGCGCGAGGACTGGTTGGCCGCCGACGACTTCACCGAGTTGTCGCTGGCCCCGATGAACCGCAAGGACGTGACGGCGTTCGTGCAGCGCTGGCACCGGGCCGCAGGGGCGGACGAGACCGAGGCCGAAGCCCTCCTCACCGCCATCCGCAGCCGCCCCGACCTCAGCCGCCTCGCCACCAACCCCCTGATGTGCGGCCTGATCTGCGCCCTGCACCGCACCAGCCACGGCTACCTCCCGCGCGGCCGCGAGGCGTTGTACGACGCGGCGCTCCGCATGCTGCTCGAACGCCGCGACCAGCAACGCAAGATCGACCACGGCCTGCGGCTGGACGCCCCGTCCCAGACGCTGCTCCTCCAACGGCTCGCGTACTGGCTGATCCGCAACGGCCACTCCGAACTGGAACGCGAGGACGCACTGGACCTGATCTCCAAGGTTCTCCCCTCCATGCCGCAGGTCTCCGCCCAAGGCGACGCCGAGGCGATCCTCCGCCACCTCCTCGACCGCTCGGGCCTCCTCCTCGAACCGACCGAGGGCGCGCTCACCTTCGTCCACCGCACCTTCCAGGACTACCTGGCCGCCCGCGAGGCCATCGAGGCCCGCGACTTCCCCCTGTTGATCAAGAACGCCCACCTCGACCAGTGGGAAGACGTCATCCGCATGGCCGTAGCCCACGGCCGCCCCAACGAACGCGCCCGCCTGCTGAAGGGATTGATCAAGCGCGGCGACACGGTCAAGAAGCACCGCATCCGGCTGCACCTGCTGGCGATGGCCTGCCTGGAGCATGCGACACAGCTCGATCCGGAAGTGCAGGAACTGGTGACAGCGCGTGCCTCCGAGCTCGTTCCTCCACGTTGCCGTGCAGAGGCCTACCGTCTAGCCAAAGCCGGTCCGGTCGTTCTCGAACTTCTTCCGCACCCAGAAAACCTCACGCCAGCCGAGGCAGTGGCCGTGGCCGAAACAATCATTGGAGTGGGAGATGAGGCAGGCTTGGCGCTGCTTGCAGAATTCTCCACCTTCCCCGACGCCCAGGTACGGAACAGTGTATCCGGAGCCTGGTCGCGTTTCGACCACTCAGCATTCGCAGATATCATCCTTCCGCAGCTCCCGTCAGATGCCGAAATTACTGTAACCAGCAGCGACCAACTGACTCACCCGAACATCCAGGGGCGTTCCCTAAATTCCCATAACCTCACCCCCCAGGCGATGCTTGAGGCCGGAGTGGCAGACCAAGTAAGCGCCGCGTATTTCAACTCCCCCGCAGACCTGGCATCGCTTGGCCGATTCAAGAACCTTGCAGGCGTTTCCGTGATCTCCATACAACAAGAAATCGATCTCACGCCCCTACTGCAACTCCCCTTGACATCCCTTTACCTGGAACTCGCGCCCGATTGCGAGGTTAGGGGACTAGAGTTATTCGCGCATGTGAAACAGGTCGTGGTCCGACTCCCTCGCGCCCAGAATCCACTGCAGCAATTTCCCCAGGGAGCACCCATCACCTGGCTGGTCTTCGACGAGCCCCCGGCAAGCGGCGAAGTCGAACTGGGCGCACTCCCCAGGCTGACTGCACTCACGATCTGGGGACGGAAGGCTTTCACCCACACCGGATGGAGGGCGGTTGCAACGCACCAGACCTTGCAGGCGATCTACATGGATGCCGCAGCGCTGCCGCTCGCCGCCACCGGTCTCAGATTTCCTCGCATAACGCATCTCACACTCGCAAGAATAAAGGGCTCGAATTTTGACCTGAATACACTGATCGACTCGTTTCCTCAACTGCGCACAATAGTGTTGGGGGAAGCGCATGAACTTGACCTGACACCGCTCAGCAAACTTCCCGACCTGAAGCGCGTGGATCTCACCCTTGCCTATAGCTACAAGAATGCCGATGCCCTCGAAAGCATTGGCCTGGAGGTAACACCAGGGGCGCGCTACAGCTGAAACCAGACTGACTTCCCCGGCCCCGGCGTATGCCGGCAGACCTCCCACCGCCGGGCGCAGTTGGCGAGAAGCAACAGCCCACGGCCGCCCTCCTGTTCGAGTGACGGGATCCCCTCCGGGACGCACGGCATGCCCGGCCCCTGGTCGTACACCCGTACCTGCAACTCCCCCTCCGGCGACCAGCAGGCATGTATGTCGACGGGCGGCGGCGTCCGGCAACGCAGCGACGCGTTGATCGCGTTGCTGACGACCTCGGAGGTCAACAACATCGCCGTCTCAATCAGTTCGTCGTTCAGCGGGACGGCGCTCCGCAGTGCGGTCCGCATCGCGTCGCGCGCGGTGCGGACCCAGCTGGGGTGAGCCGGGAACCGCAAGGTGAAGTCGGCGGTCCCGGACCGGACAGGAACGAGGCACATGCCGTTCCCCCCCTCGGCTCGTTGGGTTCGTGGCGCCACGCTAGACGGCTCTGTTTAGCATTCTCAACCAGAGAGACCCACTTCCGCCCGATCGAGTGGACTTCGCCGTGCGCCTCCAGGCAGACTCCGCCCACGCACGAAGGGAGCTGAAGCGGTGGGACTACGAACGCATCCGACGCAGCGACAACGCCGTCTGGCTGAGGAGTTGCGTAGACTGCGCGAGTCCACCGGTATGTCGGCGACCGAGGCGGGCAGTCATGCCGACCTCGGGCGCGCCCACATGAGCCACATCGAAACAGGCCGGACCGGGATCTCAGAGGACAAGTTGCGCCGACTGCTCAACGCTTACGGTGTAGCAAGCAAACCACTCGTCAATGAGCTGGTTGAGATGGCTCAACCGACCGGCCCCGGCTGGTGGTCGCGGTACACGGACGCGGTCGACAGCCGCGCCTGCGACCTGGCGGAGCTGGAGTCGACAGCACGGGCACATCGATCGTTCCAGTGGGTGTACGTGCCCGGCCTGTTGCAGACGCCCGCCTACATGCGGGCGCTCTTCGAGAGCGGAGAGCCGGACACGTCGACGGCTCGGCGCGAGCGTTACGCCGAGTTCCGGCAGCGCCGCCAACGGGTGCTCCACGGCCCTCGACCACCACGCTTCCACGCGGTCGTTCATGAGGCGGCATTCCACATGCACTTCGTGCCGCGTGACGTGATGCTCGGCCAACTGGACCACCTGCTGGAGATGGGGCGGCTACCCCATGTCGAGATTCAACTCCTGCCGTTCCGCGCACCCTCCTACCCGGCTACCTCCACAGCACCTTTCGTCATCTTCGACGCCTCATGTCCTGAGTTGCGCACGGTCTACGTAGAGCACCCGGTGAGCGCGTCGTTCCTCAGCGAGCGAGCGCACATCGCCCAATTCACGACGGGTTTCGAGCAGCTGAGTAACGTTGCGCTGTCCCCGCTGGATCCGACGAACGACGGGCCGCGCAGCTCTTTGCGGCTGCTCCAGCACCTCCGCTACCTCCTTGAGGAGGCGCCGTATGCCGGCCCCTGACTGGCAGAAGTCTTCCTTCAGCAACGGCTCCGGCAGTGGCGAGTGCGTCGAACTCGCCACCATATCTCCCGGCGGCGTCATCCTCCTCCGCGAGAGCGAGGACCCGGACACCGTCCTCAGCGCCCGCCCCCGCGCCTGCCGGGCACTGCTCGCGCACATCAAGCGCTGCGGGTTGAACGTTGGGTCCGGCCGCCGGTGAGCGTCACCCCTCCGCCCGGCGGACGCGTCGGACCTCGCGGTCGATCGCCCAGGCGTCGGCGACCGGGCCGAGGTGAGTGAGCTTGTCGGGGTTGATCACCGTGCGGATGGTCTGGATCTGCCCGTCGAGCACGTCGAGGGTCAGGGTGTGCAGGATCGCGCCGTCCCGGTCGCGGAGGATCGCGCCGGGCTGGCCGTTGATCTCGTGCGGCTCGAACGTGACGTCGATCCGGAGCAGCCAGGGGTAGACCGAGCCCAGCAGCCGGGCCACGTTCTCCGCGCCCACCACGGCCTTCGCCAGTTGCGGGGCCTTGCCGCCGCCGTCGCCGACGAGTTGCACGTCGGCGGCCAGCAGGTTCTGGAGCCCGCCCACGTCGCCGTCCTTCAGCGCGTCGAGGAACCGGGTCGCCAGCTCCTGCCGTTCCCGGCGGTCCGCCGCGAAGCGCGGGCGGTCGGCGGCCATGTGGCGGCGGGCCCGCACCAGCAGTTGCCGGCATGCCGCCTCGGAGCGGCCCACCGCCTCACCGATCTCGTCGAAGCCGAAGCCGAAGACCTCCCGCAGCAGGAAGACCGCCCGCTCCAGGGGGCTGAGCCGCTCAAGCAACAGCAGCGCGGCCATCGACACCGAGTCGGCCAGCTCCGCGGAGCGCGCCGGGTCCTGGTACGGGTCGCTCAGCAGCGGCTCGGGGAACCAGGGCCCGACGTACTCCTCGCGGCGCACCCGCGCGGAGCGCAGCACGTCGATGGAGATCCGGGTCACCGTCGTCGACAGGAACGCCTTGGTCGACTCGGGCCGGGTCGTCGAGGCGTCGTAGCGCAGCCACGTCTCCTGGACCGCGTCCTCGGCCTCGCTCACGCTGCCGAGGACGCGGTAGGCGATCGAGAACAGCAGCGGCCGCAGCTCCTCGAACTCCTCGACCTTGCTCACCACGGTTTCCTTCTCCCTCCGGCTAGAACGGTTCGGGGCCGAGGCGGCCCCAGGCCACGAACACCGCGAGGGCGAGGTAGACCACGTTCAGCGCGACGAGCGGGTACTCGCCGCGCCGGCCGTGAGTCATCATCGCGCCGAGCATGAGCACGACCCAGCACAGGGCGGTCACCGGTACGAGTACGGGCGCGATGTCGACCGCGGCGGGCAGGATCAGGCCGACGGCGGCCAGGAGCTCCAGGATCCCGAGAGTTCTGACGGGTCCGGTGCCGGCGTCCCCGGTCCATCCCCCGCCATGGGCCGCGGCCAGTTTCTCCACGGGGACGAAGGTCTTGGTGATGCCGCCGGTCAGGGCGACGGCGGCCAGCAGTCCGGCGGCGATCCACAGTGCGAGGTTCATCAGTGGAACTGCCCGACCTCGTAGCTGCCGGCCGGCTGCTGGGTGATGATGTTCAGCCGGTTCACCGCGTTCAGGAAGGAGACCATCATCACCAGGGCGGTGAGCTGCTCCTCGTCGTAGTGCTTGGCGGCGAGCTCCCACACCTCGTCGCTGACCCCGCTCCCCGCGTCGGCGACGCGGGTACCCTCCTCGGCCAGCGCCAGCGCCGCGCGCTCGGCCTCCGTGAAGACCGTGGCCTCCCGCCACGCCGCGACCAGGTTCAGCCGGACCGCGGTCTCGCCGGCCGCGGCGGCCTCCTTGGTGTGCATGTCGAGGCAGACGGCGCAGCCGTTGATCTGGCTGACGCGCAGCGCCACCAGCTCCTGCGTGGCGGCCGGCAGCGCCGACTCCTTGAGCGCCCTGCCCGTCGACATGAAGTACTTGAGCGCCTTGCCGGCGGTCGGGCTGGCGAAGTAGTTCAGTCGCGCGTCCATGGTGTGCTCCTCCGTGCTCGTGAGTGGCTGGCTACACCCCCGAGACGAGGTAGCCCGACGCCCTGTGACACGGGCGGAGATGTGACCTACGACACGAACTTCACGTGCAGTCGTGGATGAAGCGGCCCTCCCGGTGGTCGGGGCTGAGGAAGACGAATCCGCTGCCGTAGCCGAAGTTGAGGAAGAACGGGTCGTCGGAGTCGGGGTCGTCGCCGCGGTCCTGGAACTGGCACAGGAACCGCCACGGGCCGTCCTCCAGACCCCAGGCGTGGAAGTTCGGGAAGATCGCCGCCCCACCGAGGAAGTCCGGCGGATACGGGGGATGGTCGGGGAGCTCGGCCGCAGGGCCTCGCTTCGCCATGTACCGCCCCCAGGCCGCGCGCCCGTCCATCCCGGCGTCCACCTCCGCCGACACCGGTCGCAGGTCGATCAGCCACTCGACGGGTATCTCCGCGTCGTCGGAGCCGTAGCGCCACAGGGTGCGGCCCCGGGTGCCCGGCGGGCCAATGGCGGCGAACGGCGGGACGCGGCCGCCTGGCTGCGTGAGGACCACGGCCTCGCCGGTCTCCGGCTCGCTCTCCATGAGCCCGTCGTCCTCATGGAGGAACAGGTAGGCCAGCCGCAGCTCCTCCCCCGGCACCCGGAACTGGCCGATGAACACCAGCGGCTCGCGGGTGCGGGGGTGCACCGGCCAGGTCGGCTCGTCGAGCCACACCGGCTGGCCGCCGAACTTGGAGACCGGCTCACCGACGGGCCCGGCCGGCGCGCGGAAGCCCATCCGGAGCCGTGGGAGGAAGGCGGCGTCGTAGGGGCTCTCCGCATGGTTCGTCGGTCGTTGGATCACGGTTCGGACCGTACGACACGGCGCTGACATTCCGGGCGGACACCGTGGTGGGCTGGCTCGGCCCGATCGCGACGGATTGTCAGTGCCTCCGGCGATGATGGTGGGTATGAGCGTTCCCGCCTTCCGGGAGAACCAGCAGCTGCCAGCCTGGGCCGACACCGTCGGCCCAGGCTGGGCTGCGTTGCTCGAGGGGCTGCATCGGCGGCTGCTTGAGCTGGCACCCGACTACCGGATCGAGGTGTGTGAGCGGCGCCTCGGCGGCCTGCGGATATGGGTGGCCGAGCGCTTCGACGAAGCGGGCGAGTTCGACGGGCACTGGATGGACGCGGCGGCCCGGCTCACGGAGGCGGCGGAGCGGGACTCGGAGCGCACGTGCGAGCTGTGCGGGCGGCCCGGCCAGCCGAGGTTCGGCGGCGGGCGGCACGGCACGTGGATCACCGCGCTCTGTGATCCGTGCTCGGCCGACGAGCGCCGCCGCTCGGCGCCGTTGCCAGGGGCCGGGGAGGCCGGGAGACTTCAGGGTGGCCCAGCCTGAAGGAGGCCACCGAGTGGGCGTCGAGGAACTGCCGCGTGTGCTGACCGACGAGCAGGTGGCCCGGTTCCACCGGGACGGCTTCCTGCTCCTGGAGAACGTGCTCACCCCGGACGAGGTCGCCCGCTACCGCGCCGCGGTGCTCGACCTGGTCCCCGCCGACCTGTCCCTGCCCGAGTCCTGGCAGGTCTTCAACAGCCGTATCAAGCCGCTGCGTTCGGGTGGCGACCAGACCTGGGACACCCCGGAGCTGCTGCCGTTGATGGGCAACGAGCGGCTCTACCGGACCGTGGCGCAGCTGCTGGGCACGCACCGGCTGCGCGCCTTCGACGGGTCGATCGGCATCACGCTGCGCAACGACGCCCTGGGTGACGAGGTGTTGAGCCAGGGCCTGCACGTCGACGCCTCGGTGCCGCCCGGCGTGGACTTCCTGTTCACGCCGGAGGAGGTGCAGTTGGGCGGCTGCTACTACCTCACCGACGTGGCGCCGGGCGGTGGCGGGATTCACGTGGTGCCCGGCGGGCACCGGATCGTGGAGGAGGAGGTGCGGGCCGCCCGGGCCGCCGGTGCGGACGGCCGGGCGCTGCACCAGGGGTGGAAGCGGATCACCCACCTGGAGACCGTGGAGGTGACGGGCCCGGCCGGCTCGTTCGCGCTGCTGCACCACCTGATGCCGCACGCCGCCTCACACAACCGGCGGCCGACGACCCGCGTGGCGCAGTTCATGCGCTACGTGCGCGTGCCTCACCCGCACGGCGAGGACCGGCCGCTGCCGCGCGAGCGCTACGACGCCGCGCGGCTCGCCGCCATGTCGCCGCTGACCCGGCGGCTGCTCGGCCTCGACCCCTGGTGAACGCCCGTCACGCGCTGTCCGACGGCGGCGCCGGGGCCGCGGCCTTCAGCTGGAGGTAGCGGCGCTCCGGGATGCTGAGAGTGCGGGCGGCGGCGCGCTGGAAGGCGGCGCGGGCGGCCTCGTGGTCGCCGGTCATCTCCAGCAGGTGGCCGCGCACCGCGTCGAGGCGGTGGTGGTCGGCGAGCGTGCCGTCCGCGTCGAGCGCGGCCAGGCGGTCGAGCCCGACGCGTGGGCCGAGTGCCATGGCGGCCGCGACGGCGCGGTTGAGCTCGGTCACCGGGCCGGGGGCGAGTTCGGCCAGCACGTCGTAGAGGGCGAGGATCTGCGGCCAGTCGGTGTCCTCGGGCCCGGCCGCCTCGTCGTGCACGGCGGCGATGGCGGCTTGGACCTGGTAGGGGCCGAGCGGGCCGGGCGCGGCGAGGGCGGCGCTGACCAGCTCGGTCCCCTCGTCCACGGCGTGCTTGTTCCAGCGGGTGCGGTCCTGCTCGGCCAGCGGGATCAGCTCGCCACCGGCGCCGGTGCGGGCGTCGCGGCGGGCGTCGGTCAGCAGCATCAGCGCGAGCAGGCCCGTCACCTCGCCGTCGTGCGGCACCAGCCGGTGCAGGGCACGGGTCAGCCGGATGGCCTCGGTGGCCAGCTCGGCGCGGTGCAGCGCCTGTCCCGAGGTGGCGGTGTGGCCCTCGTTGAAGACGAGGTAGAGGACCCGGAGGACGGGCGTGAGCCGGGTCGGGAGTTCCTGGGCGCTCGGGGTGGCGAAGCGGGCGCCCGCCTGCTTGATGGTCTTCTTGGCGCGGCTGATGCGCTGCGCCATCGTCGACTCGGGGACCAGGAACGCGCGGGCTATCTCCCCGGTGGTCAGGCCGCCGACGGCGCGCAGGGTCAGCGCGATCTGCGAGGCGGTCGACAGGGCCGGGTGGCAGCAGAGCACGAGCAGCGTCAGCGTGTCGTCCTCGCGCGGGTGGCGGGACTCGCCGGGCGGCGGGGCGTGCAGCTCGTCGGCCGGGGTGAGGGCGACGACGGTCTCCTCCCGACGCCGGCGGGCGGTCTCGGCGCGCAGTTCGTCGAGCAGCCGGCGCGACGCGACGCGGATCAGCCAGCCACGCGGGTTGTCGGGGGTGCCGTGCGTCGGCCACTGCTGGGCGGCGGCCAGCAGCGCCTCCTGCACCGCGTCCTCGGCGGCGTCGAAGTGGCCGTGGCGGCGGACGAGCGCCCCGAGGACCTGCGGCGCCAGGCGGCGCAGCAGGTCCTCGGACGGGGTGGTGGTCACGCCTCGGCCGGGGCTTCCGCGATCGGGCGGACGACGACGTCCGGGATGATCGAGCCCTCGGGCGACGGGCACTCGTAGACGCGCTTCGCGATCTCCGTCACGCGCTCGGCGCTGGCGCAGTCCAGCACCCAGTAGCCGGCCAGCACCTCCTTGGTCTCGCCGAAGGGGCCGTCCGAGACGACGGGCTTGCCGTCGGGGCCGCCGGTGATCACGATGGCCTGCCTGGGCTCGGTCAGGCCCTGGCCCTCGACGAGTTCGCCGGACTCGGCGAGGTCGTTGTTGAGCGACTCCATGAAGGTGAACATGGCTCCGAGGTCGGCCTGGCTGTAGGCGGGGTGGCCTGGGGTGGGGGTGCCGTTCATGGCGTCGTAGTCGGCCTGCTTGCCGTAGACCATCACCAGGTACTTCATGGCTCGTCTTCTCCTCGGTCGGCCACTCGGGCCGGGCTCCTCGGCGCCCCTCTCGGGCGCCTCTCACCTGAGACGTCGGAGCCGGCCCGGGGTTCTCGACATCGGGCGCGGATTTTCTTCGAGATTTTTTCCAGGCGCGCAGTACCGGCGCATCAGCCGAGGTGGAAGGGGGTTTCGGTCAGCCGTTCCGAGAGCTCCCAGAGCCGGCGCCCGGTCTCGGGGTCGGTGGCGCGGGGCGCAGGACGCACCCGGGTGGGGGCGCCGCGGAGTTCGGCGGGGCCGGCGGGGCCGATGAACTCGCCGCCCGCCATGCCGGGTTCGGTCGCCGCGTACAGCTGGGGCAGCGCGCCCCGGTCCGCTGGCTGGGCGAGCAGCGGGTTGCCGAGGCGGCCGAGCAGCACCCGCCACAGGCCGACGGTGGCGCTGGTCTGCAGGTTGGTGGCGGTGTAGCCGGGGTGGGCGAGCACGCTGGCGACGGGGCTGCCGGCCTCGGTGAGGCGGCGGTGGAGCTCCATGCCGAAGACGGCGTTGGCCAGCTTGGACTGGTTGTAGAAGGCCATGGGCGAGTAGCCGCGCTCGCCGGTGAGGTCCTCGAAGCGGATGCGGGCCTGGCGGTGGTTGACCGAGCTAACGGTGACCACGCGCGGGTCGCGACCCGCGGCCAGGCGGTCGAGCAGCAGGCCGGTGAGCGCGAAGTGTCCGAGGTGGTTGCAGGCGAACTGGAGCTCGTGGCCCTGGGCGCTGAGGGTGCGTGGCGGGGCCATGACGCCGGCGTTGTTGACGAGCACGTCGAGCCGCGGGTGGTCGGCGCGCAGCCGGTCGGCGAAGGCGCGGACCGAGTCGAGGTCGGACAGGTCGAGTCGTCGCACCTCGAGATCGGCGTCCGGCTGCTCCGCGGTGATCCCGGCCGCCGCCCTGGCGCCCCGGCCCTCGTCGCGCACGGCGAGGATCACGTGCCCGCCGGCGCGGGCGATGGCGCGGGTGGTCGCCAGGCCGAGGCCGCTGTTGGCCCCGGTGACGACGAAGACGCGCCCGGTCTGGTCCTGGATCCGCTCGGCGGTCCAGCGCTGCCGCTCACTCATGGGCACACCTTGCCTTTGGTGGCACTCAATGTCAATATGCGCCCGAGTGCCGCACGCGGCATGGCGGCTATGCTGGCGAGGTGAGCTCCCGCCCCGACGTGACCATGGCCGAACGCAAGCGTCAGCTCGTCTCGAACGAACTGACCGAGGCGGCGCTGCAGTTGCTGGCGTCCAAGGGGTACGACGCGGTCACCGTCGACGAGATCGTGGCGGCGGCGGGCGTCTCCCGGCGGACGTTCTTCCGGTACTTCGCGTCCAAGGAGGACGTGGTCGTCCAGTTCCTGGCCGACCTCGGCGCCGGCATGCGCGCGGAGTTGGCGGCGCGCCCCCGCGAGGAGCGTCCTTCAGTGGCGCTGCGGCACGCCGTCGGGGCCGGGCTCGCCGCCTGCGCCGACCGTTCCGACCACACCGAGCGGGCGTTGCGGGTGGTGCGGCTGATCCTGCGCACGCCCGCCCTGCTGGCACGCTTCATGGAGCGGCAGGCGGGGTGGCGGGAGGAGCTGGCGGAGGAGCAGGCCCGCCGGCTCGGTCTCGACGTCGGCACCGATCTCTATCCCCGGCTGGCCGCCGGGATGGCGCTGTCCGCCTTCGACACCGTGCTGCGGCGGTGGAGCGAGAGCGAGGGCACGGAGGACCCGGCGGCGCTGACCGACCAAGCCTTCGCGCTCATCGCCCCGGCGCTGGACGCGTCCGGCGTCGGCCGCGCCGGGGTCGGGATCTGAGTACGCGTACTCATGCGGGGCGGCGGCGCCGGCGGCGCGCTGGTCCGTATGAGTACACCCACCGCGAACCACAACAGCCCACGTCGCCATCGGATCGCCGACGCGGCCGGCGCCTTCGGCCTCGTCGTCGTCGAAATCCTGGCCCTGGTGGTGATCTTCGGGTTATGGGTGCTGTCCGGCTGGAGCCTCGATCAGACGGACCCCCACGTCCCCGATCCGGTCAGGGGCTACCTCGCGGCCTACGGGGTGCTGGCGGCGATGATGGCCTGGTCGGCGGAGCGCGCAGCCCGACGGCACGCCCCGGCGACGGCCGCGACGCAGGGGGTGATGGCCGTGGTCACGGTCGGGCTGATCCTCGTCTGGGCGACCGCCTAGGGCCGCCCACGGCCTCAGGAAACGGGGCGGGTGACCGACCGTGCGAGGCGGAAGCCGACGTCGTCGGTGCGGAAGGTGGGGTGGCTGCGGCGGCGGACCGAGGCGCGGCAGCTCCAGCGTTCGTCGAACCAGCCGCCGCCGCGCAGCACCCGGTAGCCGCCGTAGACCTCGGGGTCGTACTGGTCCCAGCACCAGTCCCACACGTTGCCCAACATGTCGTACAGCCCCCAGGCGTTGGGCTTTCTGCCGCCCACCTCGTGGACGCGCTCACCCGAGTTGCCGCGGTGCCAGGCGATCTCGTCGAGGTCCCCGTAACGCGGTCCCGTGGTGCCGGCGCGGCAGGCGTGCTCCCACTCGGCCTCGGTCGGCAGCCGGTACCCGTCGGCCGAGCGGTCCCACATGACGTCCTCGCCCCCGTCGCCGACGCGGTAGGCGGGCGTGAGCCCCTCGCTCCTGGAGAGGGCGTCGCAGAAGCGGACGGCGTCCCACCAGGACACGCTCTCCACGGGCAGTTCGTCGCCGCGCGCCGCGCTCGGCCGCTCGCCGGTGACCCGGGCGAACGCCGCCTGCGTCACGGGGAACGGCGCGAGGTGGAACGCCGCGACGTCGACGGTCCAGCGGCGCTCGGTGCGCCGGTCCGAGAGTGTCACCCGGCCGGCCGGGACGGTGACGAGGTCCATGCCACCGTCTCCCGTCAGCCGGCCTGCTCGTGGGCGATGTCGACGACGACCTCGTCCTCCGTGCCGGTCACCCGGAAGCCGGGGGCGCCGCCGCCGGGGGTGTCGAGGCCGAGGACCACGCGCAGTTCGCCCTCGAAGATGCCGAAGTCCCGCACCTCGCGGACGGTGTCGGTGAGGTCGGCCGGTGCGAAGCCGCTCTCCTCGTCGACCCAGACGAGGACGACCATGAGGTTGTGGGCACCGGCCAGCTCCGGCGGCTCCCCTTCCCCGCTCGGGGGTTCGTCGACGTAGCTGGCGATGACCTGCGGCGCGCTGCCGTCGAAGGCGAAGGTGACGCGGTCGTACTCCTCGAACTCGGTGACGGCGACCTCGGTGAGCCGGGGCACGTCCGCCCCCTGCGCCGACCGGTCCTTGCGCTCGGCGTCCCAGTCGCCGACCACCGCGTCGGCCGGGTCCTCGGTCTCGATGCCCGCGTCCGTGGGCTGATCCGTCTCGCTCGGCCCGGCGTCGGCGGCGCCCGAGTCCTCCTCGCCGCACGCGGACACGAAGAGCAGCGGAACGAGCGCGGCGGCCGTGGCCGCGACGGCGAAGCGGTGTCCGGCACGGTGGCGTGGCACGGTGACTCCTCTGGTCGTGGGGCTGTCGGGTGCGGTCATACTCCCGCCGGCGCGAAGGTCACCGCCGTCGCGCTGGGGGCCAGCTCGACCTCGTCGCCCAGCGCGTGCTCGGCGACCCGGGAGACCACGTCGGCCGGGATCTCGGCCAGCGGATACGTGCCGTGGGTGTCGTGCGGGAGGACGACACCGAGGCCGCGGGCGAGGGCGGTGCGGGCGGTGGCGCTGACGCACATCTCGCTGAGCACGCCGCAGACGGCGATCCGGCGGACGCCGAGCCCTTCGAGCAGGTCGCCGAGCGGGGTGCCGGCGAATCCGTCGTCCTCCGTCTTGCGGATCACGGTCTCGGCCGGCTCGTTGACTAGCAGTTCCCAGCCGGGGGTGAACGGCTCGTCCACCGTGCCGGGTGCGCCGTCGTTCTGCAGGTGGATCACGGGTACGCCCGCGCGACGGGCGCGCTTAACGAGCGCGCCCACCCGGTCGGTGAGACCCGCGGCGTCGGCCACCGGCTCGGCGCCGCCGGCCAGGAAACCACGCTGCATGTCCACCACGATGAGGGCCTCGGCGATCACCGGCCCATCCTCGCACGGCGGTTGACGCGACCTCGCCGCCGGATGATCCCGCCCCCCGCGGCGGGATCAGACGGCGGCGAGCGCCGCGGCCACGACCCGGCGCAGTTGCTCCGGGCCGTCGGCTGTCCTGGCCAGGACGCGCATCCCGACCACGGTGTTCAGCAGCAGACTGGCCGTCGCGCGGGCGTCGCGCGCCGGGTCGATCTCCCCGGTCCGCTGGCCCTCCTCGATGACGGCGAGGAACGCGCGCTCGGTCCGGTCGAACATGTCCCTGACGACGGCCGCCGCCTCCTCGCCGGCGGCCGCCAGCTCCGTCGCCGTGTTCACGGCGAAGCAGCCGCGGCGGTCGTCGTCCGCGAAGTCCAGGGCGACCAGGGCCTCCAGGACGTGGCGGAGCCGCTCCCGGACGGGCAGGTCCCGGCGTTGCAACATCTCGGCCAACGCGGCGGCGTGGTTTTCGCCGTACCGCCGCAGGGCCAGCACGAACAGGGCGCGCTTACTGCCGAAGGCGTGGTACAGGCTGCCCTTGCCGATGCCCATCTCGTCCACGAGGACCCGTGGGCTGGCCAGGGCGTAGCCGTCGCGCCAGAACACCTCCATCGCACGGGCGATGGCGGCGTCCGGATCGAACTGCTTGGGCCTCCCCACGGGCGGCAAGACTGCCGTTTCTTGTCCTGGAGGTCAAGTATTCCGGCATGATCCGATACGGCCTCCGCCCCGCCCACCGCCCGCCCGTCAGCGGCGCTTGACGACGCGGAGGACGGGAGCCGACTCGACGTGCGTGACGGCGGCCAACTCGCTCAGCGGGCCGGTGAGGTAGCTGTGCAGCGCGTCGGTGTCCCGGGTGACGACGGCGGCCATCAGGTTGCTCGACCCCGTGGTGGCGGCGGCGAACACCACCGGGGAGTGGGTGGTCAGGGCGCGCGCGACGGCCTCGGCGTGGGCGGGTGGAGTGGTGAGCCACAGCACGGTGGTGTCGTGGTGGCCGACCCTGGCCGCGTCGACATCGGCCTCGAAGTAGAGGACGCCCTTCCGCCGCAGCCGCTCGACCCGCTCCCTGGCCCAGCTCTCCGAGCGGCCGGCCCGGGCGGCGAGTTCCCTGGCAGTGGCCCGGCCGTCGGCGGCGAGCGCCACGAACAACGCCTGGTCGGCGGCGTCCGCCCGGTACGGCTCGGGGTCCGTGCTCCCCTCCGGAGCCGGGCCGCGCAGCGCCGCGACCTGCTCGGCGCCGAGCGCGGCGAGCCGGCCCTGCCGGCCGGCCGCGTCCCCGACATGGGTCCGCAGCACAAGACGGGCGGCGGCCTCCCGCACCTCGGGGGTCCGCGGCAGCGTGCGCGTCAGCAGGGCGTGGTGCTCGACGGCGGCGGCCGTGCGGGCGGCGCACAGCACCTCGCCGGCAGTCGCGGTGAGCGCCACCCAGCTGGTGTCGGGGCGGCGCGCCAGGGCGTGCGCGACCTCGACGGCCGCCGCCGGCCGACACCGCAGGCGCAGCGACCACTCGGCCTGGCCCGTCCGGCGCGCGTGCCGGAGGCCCCGCACCCGGAGCACCCCGGCGGCGCACAGCGCCCGGTACCGGCGCGCGACGGTCCGATGCGAGACGCCGAGCACCTCGCCGATCCGGGTGAACGCGGCCCGGCCGTCGAGCTGCAGCGCGTGGACCAGCCACCGGTCCAACTCGTCGAGCGCACGCAGATCCACGCGGAAAGCGTAGTCCGCGGTCCGAAACCGCGCGCCTGGCCAGGATCCACCGGATTTCGCCCACCACCGACGCACCATCCCCTGGTGTCCGTACCTCCTCCCGCACCGAACTCCGCACCGAACTCCGCACCGAACTCCGCACCGAACCCAGCCCCGCCGGCCGACGCCCGGCCCACCCTCCGCTGGACCGAGGCCGGCCACGACGGCCGGCCCGTCGAGCACCTGGCCCGGTGGTGCTCGGCGAGCGCGGCCACCCCGCCCGACCGGGTCGTGGTCGCCGACGACCGGACCACCGCGGCCGCCGCCCACCGGCTCGCCCGCGCCGGCCAGGCCCTGCTGTGGCGGGGCGACTACCACAACGCGCGCCAACTGCTGCGCGCCCTCGGCCGCCGGGTGGCGGCGGCCGAGCCGCCGGCCACCACCTGGGCCGCCCACCGCGCCGCCCGTGCCAGGCGGGCCACGCTGCTCGGCCGGCTGCTGGTGCCACTCGACGGCGCCGGGCGCGTGGCGCTGCGCCGGGGCCCGGACACCGCCGCCGCCTGCGCGGAGGCGTGGGGGCCACCGGACGGCAGGACCGCCGTCACCCCACTGCCCGAACTGCTCGGCGCGATCGGCGCCCACGAGTGGCGCCGCCGTGGAGTGCCGGTCGCCGCGCTCGGTGGCGCCAGGGTCCACCCGCATCACGGCGTGTTCTCCCCGGTCCGCGGCGAGTACGTCGACCTGGCGGCCACGGCTCCGCTCCCGGCCGCGGCCCGGGAAGGCGGCGCCCTGGACCTGGGCACCGGCACCGGCGTGCTGGCCGCCGTGCTGGCCAGGCGCGGCATCCGGCACGTCACGGCCACCGACCACGACCCGCGCGCCGTGGCCTGCGCCCGGGAGAACCTGGCCCGCCTCGGCCTCGCCGGCCGGGTGACCGTCCACCACGCCGACCTCTACCCGCCGCACCGCCGAGCCGGCCTGGTGGTGTGCAACCCGCCCTGGCTGCCGGAACGCCCCAACTCGCCCCTCGACCACGCCGTCTACGACCCGGAAGGCCGCATGCTGCACGGCTTCCTGGCCGGCCTCACCGACCACCTGACCCCCGGCGGCGAGGGCTGGCTGATCCTCTCCGACCTGGCGGAACACCTGGGCCTGCGCAGCCGGCACCACCTGCTCGCCGCCTTCGACGCCGCCGGCCTCCGCGTCGTCGACCGCCTCGACACCAGACCGACCCACCGCCGGACCGAGGACGCCACCGACCCCCTCCACCGGGCGCGCTCGGCCGAGGTGACCTCGCTCTGGCGCCTCGCCCCCGAACCCTAGGCCGCGCCCCCCTTCTTCCCCATGCGCTCCCGCTCCACCGCGTCACGGACATGGCAGTCGGCCAGATGGTCGTTGACCAGGCCGCACGCCTGCATCAGCGCGTAGGCCGTGGTCGGGCCGACGAAGCGGAACCCGCGCCGCTTGAGGGCCTTGGACAGGGCGGTGGACTCGGGGGTGGTGGCGGGGATGTCCCCGGGCTTCCCGGGCGCCGACCGGTCCCCCGCCTCCGGGGCGTGCGACCAGATCAGCTCCGTCAGCTCCCCCGGCTTCCACTCCGCCGCCACCCGGGCGTTGGCCAGCACCGCCTCGATCTTCAGCCGGTTGCGGATGATGCCGGGATCGGCCAGCAGCCGAGCCGCGTCCTCGTCCGTGAAGGTCGCTATCCGCGCGATCGAGAAGCCGGCGAAGGCCCTGCGGAAGCCCTCCCGACGACGCAGGATCGTCAACCACGACAGGCCCGACTGGAACGCCTCGAGGCACAGCCGCTCGAACAACTCGTCGTCCCCACGCACCGGCCGGCCCCACTCGGTGTCGTGATACTCCCGGTAGTCCTCCGGGGCCGCCCCCCAGGGGCACCGCGGCAACCCGTCGGGTCCTGCCACCGCCAGCGTCTCGTTCATACCGGGCAGTGTGCACCAGACCACTGACAACCGACCCGGACGGCCGGCCAGGTCCCGGCCCTAGGCCCGGTAGGGGACCTCGCGCAGGTAGAGGGCACCGCAGGTGTGGCACGCCTTCTCCGGCGGCCGCCCCCACTCCTCGTCCGACCGGACCTCGGCATCAGACTCCAGCGCGCGCCCGCACATCGCCTCGACCTCGCCGTCCCGCACGATGTGCCACGTCTTCACCACCCGCTCACCGGCCCGGTTCCTGCCCTCCAGGTACTCGGCCCGCATCAGGTGCTCCGCCACGTCCATCGCCTCCTCACCTCCACTATGTCGCGTTTCACCCCACCCGCCCACCTTTCCGCCCACCCGACCGGAGGCCAACGGAGGGAAGCGACACGCACAGGCCGTTGACAGGCGGCCCCCGTCCCACCACCATCCGCCCATGGGAGCGCTCCCATTCGCCATCCCCATGGGAATCGAGGTGCGCAGATGCAACACCACAGACAGGCCCTTGGACAGGCCCACAGACAGAGATCGCGCCTGGCCTCCTGGCCGAGACGCGTGGCCGCCGTCCTGCTCACGGCCGTGCTCGCCGTGAGCGGAGCCCTGCTGTCCTCCGGCACGGCCCAGGCCGCTCCGGGCGACGGGCCCTGGTCCACCTCCGGTGGCCAGATCGTCGACGCAGCGGGCAACGAGGTGCGAATGACGGGGCTGAACTGGTTCGGCATGGAGACCGACACCTTCGCCCCGCACGGCCTGTGGGCGCGGAACTACCAGGACATGCTCGACCAGGTGAAGGATCTCGGCTACAACACGCTCCGGCTGCCCTTCTCCAACCAGCTCTTCGACGCCGGCGCCACCCCCAACGGCATCGACTACACCAGGAACCCCGACCTCCTGGGCCTGAGCGGGATCCAGATCATGGACCGGATCATCGGCTACGCGGGCGACATCGGCCTGCGCGTCGTCCTGGACCGGCACCGTCCCGACTCCACCGGCCAGTCCGAGCTCTGGTACACCGCCGCCTACAGCGAGCAGCGCTGGATCAACGACTGGGTGATGCTGGCCAACCGCTACCGGGGCGACGCCACCGTCGTCGGCGCCGACCTGCACAACGAGCCGCGCGGCGCCGCCA
Organism: Streptomyces sp. NPDC127098; assembly: GCF_042722465.1. Taxonomy (NCBI): domain Bacteria; kingdom Bacillati; phylum Actinomycetota; class Actinomycetes; order Kitasatosporales; family Streptomycetaceae; genus Streptomyces; species Streptomyces sp. NPDC127098. The sequence goes on along the minus strand of NZ_JBHXFJ010000009.1, from coordinate 110,373 downwards.
CCTGGGGCACCGGCACCCAGTCGACCGACTGGCGGCTGGCCGCCGAGCGCGCCGGCAACGCGATCCTCGCCGCCAACCCGGACTGGTTGATCATCGTCGAGGGCGTCGAGTGCTACAACAGCGACTGCAACTGGTGGGGCGGCAACCTGATGGGCGCCCGTGACCACCCGGTCCGCCTCAGCAACCCGAACAAGCTCGTCTACTCGGCCCACGAGTACGCCACGTCCGTCTTCGCCCAGCCGTGGTTCAACGACCCGTCCTTCCCGAACAACCTCCCGGCCCGCTGGGACCGTTACTGGGGTTACCTGGAGACCACCGACACCGCCCCGGTGCTGCTCGGCGAGTTCGGCAGCACCCTCACCGCCGCCAAGGACCAGCAGTGGCTCACCCGGCTGATGCAGTACCTCGGCACGGGCACCAGCGGCATCGACTTCACCTACTGGTCCCTCAACCCCAACTCCGGTGACACCGGCGGCATCCTGAACGGCGACTGGACCACCGTCGACACCAACAAGCAGCGCTTCCTTGATCCCTACCTGCTGCCCGTCGGCGAGGGCGGCGGGGACCCGGGTGGCCCCGGCAACCCAGGACCCACCCTCTCCTGCCGGGTGAACTACGCCCTCACCAGCAGTTGGAACGGCGGCTTCCAGGCCAACGTCACCATCACCAACACCGGCACGACGCCGATCAACGGCTGGTCGCTCGGCTGGTCCTTCACCGGCAACGAGCAGATCGCCAGCTCGTGGAACACGCGTCTCACCCAGTCGGGCCGGTCCGTCACCGCCACCGACGTCGGCTGGAACGGCACGCTCTCCGCCGGCGGCGGCACCGCCTCCTTCGGCTTCACCGCCACCACCTCGGGCACGGCAGCCGTCCCCGCCACCTTCGCGCTCAACGGCACGACCTGCGCCTGACGCCAGCGCCCGGGAGCCGCCCCAACCTACGCTGAGGTCATGGAACTTGCGGGGGCGGGTCTGCGGCTGGCGTCGAGCGCGTTCACTCCACTCATCAGGCGGCTGTTCCGCCAGGACGGTCCAGGGGCCGGCCTGGTGGACCAGCCGGTGCGGATCTCGTCGCTGGTGTCGTTCCGGGGCGAGAAGCGGAGCCTTGTCCAGGCGGACCTGGACAGGCTGTGCGGGGAGCTGGTGCGGCGTGCGGTGCGCGGCATCGGACCGCACGACGCGCCCTCCGAGGACGAGGTCCTGACCGCCGCCGAGCTGCTCACCCGCACCTTCGCGGCGCTCGGGGACCTCGCCATGGACGACGTCCAGGCCGTGCGGCTGGGGCACGAGGAGTTCGCCCGCCGCATCGCGATCGCCGACGAGCCGCTCTACCGGCGGGTCCTCGACGCCGCCTGCCTGCACATCCTGAACTTCTTCACCCAGCGCTCCACCTTTGTCGCCCGCACCCTGGTCGAGCAGAGCCGCCGGCTCGACCACCTCAGCCGCGCCGTGGACCTGTTGATCGAGCGCGTGCCGTCCAGGTCGGCGGAGGACGCCGCGTTCGAGGAGCGCTACGCACGCTACGTCCAGCACGAGCACGGCCGGCTCACCATCTACGGCCTCGACCTCCACCAGTCCCGCGAGTGGCCGCTGGACGACGCCTACCTGAGCCTGGAGACCCACGGGGACCCGGACGCCGCGCCACAGCGCGCCGAGCGCGCCCTCGCCGGCCACGAGCGGGTGCTGCTGCGCGGCCTGGCGGGCTCCGGCAAGACGACCCTGGTGCAGTGGCTCGCCGTCACCGCCGCCCGTCAGGACCTCGGCGCCGGGATGCCGCACCTGATCGGCCGGGTCCCGTTCGTGCTCCCCATGCGCACCCTCACCCGCGACCGCCGGCGCCTGCCCGATCCCGACCAGTTCCTGACCGCCGTCGACTGCCCGCTGGCCGCCGCGCAGCCGGAGCGGTGGATGGACCGGGTCCTGTCGGCCCGGCGCGGGCTGCTGCTGGTCGACGGCATCGACGAGATCCCGGAGGACGAACGGGAGGCGGCCAGGAGCTGGGTACGCCGCCTCAACGCCTCCTACCCGGACAACCTCTGGCTGGTCACCGCCCGGCCGTCGGCGGTCCGCCAGGACTGGCTCGGCTCGGAGTCGTTCGCCGAACTGACGCTCTCCCCCATGAACCACGGAGACATCGAGGCGTTCGCGCACCGCTGGCACCAGGCCGTCGGCGCGGCCCCCGAGGCCGAGCGAGCCCTACTCGACCTGATCCGCTCCCGCTCCGACCTCGGTGCACTGGCCGCCAGCCCGCTGATGTGCGCGCTGATCTGCGCCCTGCACCGGGAACGGAACGGCCACCTGCCGCGCGGCCGCAAGGCGCTCTACGACGCCGCCCTGTCGATGCTGCTCGAACGTCGCGACCGGGAACGGCCCCACCCGCCCCGCGGCGGGCTGCCGCTTCTCGACGCGGAGACCCAGATCTCGCTCCTCCAGAAGCTCGCGTACTGGCTGATCACCAACGGCCGCTTCGAGATGTCCGCCGAGCTTGCCACCCAGCTGATCGGCCAGGCACTGCCGGCCATTCACCGAGGCGACCAACTCGGTTCACCGGCCCGGGTGCTGGATCATCTCGTCGAACGCTCCGGCGTGCTTCGCGAACCAGTCGAGGGAGCCGTGGACTTCGTGCACCGCACATTCCAGGACTATCTCGGCGCCCGCGAGATGGTCGAATGGCAGCACTTCCCCGCGCTGGTCGAAAAGGCCCACCTCGACCAGTGGGAGGACGTGGTGCGAATGGCCGTCGCCCATGCCCAACCAGTCCAACGAGGGGAAATTCTCCACGCGTTGGTCGAACGTGGCGACGCCGACCCGGAACACCGGGTGCGGCTGCATCTCCTCGCCACTGCCTGCCTGGAACACGCCACCCAGCTCGCCCCGGATATCCGAGCCGAGGTGGAGAACCGCGCCCGGGGATATCTCCCGCCCCGGTGCCACGTGGAAGCCCTGGCGCTGGCCGAGATCGGTCCCGTCGTCGTCGAGTTGCTGCCGGGCCCCGAGGGACTGACCGATCACGAGGCGGAGGCCGTGGTCACCGCCGCCACCAGGATCGGCACGGACTCGGCGCTCGGCGCCCTGCGCGACTTCACGCGTCAGCCCTCACCCGAGGTCCATCGCACCCTGGCCAACGCCTGGAAGCGGTTCGACACCGAGCGCTACTTCCGCGAGATCGTCGCGCGCCTGCCGGCCATCGAGGAGCCGTGGTTCTACGCCACCAGCCATGCCGAGCTCTGGCTGCTCGGCACGTTGGAGGGGCTGCGGATGGTCGACATTCGCGGGGACCTGGCCTCCGAGGAGATCGTCTACGCCCTGGGGAGGCAGCCGATCGAGCGGCTCTGCCTCCGCGAGTGCCCCTCGCTCCAGGACCTGGGCCTGCTGCGCGCCTTCCCTGGTCTCCGCCGGCTGACGTTGGACGACTGTCCGGGGGTCACCGATCTGAGTGAGCTGGCCGAAACCGGCGTCGACGACCTGCTCCTCGACGCCACGGCCGACCCCGTCGACCTCGGCGGTCTGGAGCGGTTGAACGGGCTGCGCTCGCTCGTCCTCGGTGCCGAGGTCGAGCTGACCTCCCTCGACCGGCTGCCGTCCGCGGCCGCGCTGACCGTCCTGTCCCTCCCCAACCGGTTTCCCGACCTGACCGGTCTCGGTGCCTGGCCCACGCTCACGACGCTGGGGCTGCATCGCGGTGACCGGCCGCTACGCGGACCGGAGTGGCGGGCCGTCGCGGCGTTGCCGGCCCTGGACTCACTGGTCCTCTTCGTGGAAACCATGCGAAGCACGGCCGAGCATGGGGTGGCCCTCCCCGGGATCACCCACCTCGTACTCTTCGGGGAACCGGTCGAACTGGCACCGCTCGTGGACGCCTTCCCCGGGCTGCGCTCCCTCGTGCTGACCCGTCCGCCCAAGGACCTCTCCCCGCTCGCCCGCCTGCCCGAGCTGACGTCCGTCGAGGTCCCCCACTCGGTCGCCGACCACGTCCTCCCCGACCGCATCAAGGTCATCGCCCCGCCCGCCCCCCGCTACTGAACGCACACACGACGGCGCCCCCGCCGCCCTCTTTCGAGGGTAGCGGGGGCGCCGGTCACTTCTCAGCGGAAGCGGTCGCTCACTCCTTGGAGAGGTTCGGGCCGCCCTTGGCCGCCTGCTCCACCGGGGGGACGTCCGGGAGGGAGGACTTCTCCTCGCCCCGGAAGGTGAAGACCTTGTCCGCACCCTCGCCCTCGGTGTCGACGACCACGATGTGGCCCGGACGCAGCTCGCCGAAGAGGATCTTCTCGGACAGGATGTCCTCGATGTCCCGCTGGATCGTCCGCCGCAGCGGGCGGGCGCCGAGCACCGGGTCGTAGCCGCGCTTGGCCAGCAGCTGCTTGGCCTCCGTCGACAGCTCGATGCCCATGTCCCGGTCCTTGAGACGGTCGTCCACCTGGGCGATCATCAGGTCGACGATCTTGATGATGTCGTCCTGCGTCAGCTGGTGGAAGACCACCGTGTCGTCGACACGGTTCAGGAACTCCGGCCGGAAGTGCTGCTTCAGCTCGTCGTTGACCTTGGCCTTCATCCGGTCGTACCCGGTGGCGACGTCGCCGGCCACCGCGAAGCCCATGTTGAAGCCCTTGGAGATGTCCCTGGTGCCGAGGTTGGTCGTCATGATGATGACCGTGTTCTTGAAGTCCACGACCCGGCCCTGGGAGTCGGTCAGGCGACCGTCCTCCAGGATCTGCAGCAGCGAGTTGAAGATGTCCGGGTGGGCCTTCTCGACCTCGTCGAAGAGGACCACGGAGAACGGCTTCCGGCGCACCTTCTCGGTCAGCTGGCCGCCCTCCTCGTACCCGACGTAGCCGGGCGGGGAGCCGAAGAGCCGGGAGACGGTGTGCTTCTCGCCGAACTCCGACATGTCGAGGGAGATCAGCGCGTCCTCGTCGCCGAAGAGGAACTCCGCCAGCGTCTTGGAGAGCTCGGTCTTACCCACGCCGGACGGGCCGGCGAAGATGAACGAGCCACCGGGGCGCTTGGGGTCCTTCAGACCCGCGCGGGTCCGCCGGATGGCCTGGGAGAGCGCCTTGATGGCGTCCTCCTGGCCGATGACGCGCTTGTGCAGCTCGTCCTCCATGCGGAGCAGGCGCGAGGACTCCTCCTCGGTCAGCTTGAAGACGGGGATGCCGGTCGAGGCCGCCAGGACCTCGGCGATCAGCTCCTCGTCGACCTCGGCGACGACGTCCATGTCGCCGGACTTCCACTCCTTCTCGCGCTGTGCCTTGGCGGTCAGGAGCTGCTTCTCGTTGTCGCGCAGCGAGGCGGCCTTCTCGAAGTCCTGCGAGTCGATCGCGGACTCCTTCTCGCGCCGCACGTTGGCGATCTTCTCGTCGAACTCGCGCAGGTCCGGCGGCGCGGTCATGCGGCGGATCCGCATCCGGGAGCCGGCCTCGTCGATCAGGTCGATGGCCTTGTCCGGCAGGAACCGGTCCGAGATGTAGCGGTCGGCCAGCTGGGCCGCGGCCACCAGGGCCGAGTCGGTGATCGAGACGCGGTGGTGCGCCTCGTACCGGTCGCGCAGGCCCTTGAGGATCTCGATGGTGTGCGGCAGCGACGGCTCCGCGACCTGGATCGGCTGGAAGCGGCGCTCGAGGGCCGCGTCCTTCTCCAGGTACTTGCGGTACTCGTCGAGCGTGGTCGCGCCGATGGTCTGCAGCTCGCCGCGGGCCAGCATCGGCTTGAGGATGCTGGCGGCGTCGATCGCGCCCTCCGCGGCGCCCGCGCCCACCAGGGTGTGGAGCTCGTCGATGAACAGGATGATGTCGCCGCGGGTGCGGATCTCCTTGAGGACCTTCTTCAGGCGCTCCTCGAAGTCACCGCGGTACCGGGAGCCGGCCACCAGGGCACCGAGGTCCAGGGTGTAGAGGTGCTTGTCCTTGAGGGTCTCGGGCACCTCGCCCTTGACGATGGCCTGGGCCAGGCCCTCGACGACCGCCGTCTTGCCGACGCCGGGCTCGCCGATGAGGACCGGGTTGTTCTTGGTGCGGCGGGACAGCACCTGCATGACCCGCTCGATCTCCTTCTCGCGCCCGATGACCGGGTCGAGCTTGGACTCGCGGGCGGCCTGGGTGAGGTTCCGGCCGAACTGGTCGAGCACGAGGGAGGTGGACGGCGTGCCCTCGGAGGGCGCGCCGGCGGTGGCGGCCTCCTTGCCGCCCGAGTAACCGGAGAGCAACTGGATGACCTGCTGCCGCACCCGGTTCAGATCGGCGCCCAGCTTCACGAGGACCTGGGCGGCGACGCCCTCGCCCTCGCGGATCAGGCCGAGCAGGATGTGCTCGGTGCCGATGTAGTTGTGGCCGAGCTGGAGCGCCTCGCGCAGCGAAAGCTCCAGGACCTTCTTGGCCCGGGGCGTGAAGGGGATGTGCCCGGACGGGGCCTGCTGGCCCTGGCCGATGATCTCCTCCACCTGCTGGCGGACCGCCTCAAGCGAGATCCCGAGGCTCTCCAGGGCCTTAGCGGCGACACCCTCACCCTCGTGGATCAGGCCCAGGAGGATGTGCTCGGTGCCGATGTAGTTGTGGTTGAGCATCCGGGCCTCTTCCTGAGCCAGGACGACAACCCGCCGCGCACGGTCGGTGAACCTCTCGAACATCGTTAATCGCTCCTCAGAGCGGTCAGGCAGTAAAGGGGTCGGTCCCCTCCCTGTCCTTCCGCAGCTTAGTCCCGCAACGGGGGACCGCTCATTCCAACTGTGTGCTCCTGTCCCCGGCGCCGTGCCCCGAACAGGCGACAACAGTTCCAACCCGATGGTGCGAGACGATGTTCCCGCGGGCCAAGGATTCGGACCCCAGAGGACTACGCCGTCGGCGAACGCCCGCTGAGGAACGCACCCGGACCCACTGCCACCGCCCCCCTCATCCGGGAGAGTGCCCATCATCCGTCAGGAACTGCCTACCCCTCCAGGCTGACACTCCATGCCCGGACAGCCACCGACATCCGCTACGGGCGAACGCGAACACCCCGAGCGGCGGTACCTCGACGGAGGGTGATCGGCCGCTCCGGCGCCCGACCCCGCGCCGCCGGGCCCGGGTGCGCCTCGGGGGGTCGCCCGGTCACGGGCGACCCCCCGGAGAGGAGAGCCGGCTTGGGGGGCGCCTCCCGGGCTTCCGCCCGGGCGAGGGCCCGCGAGGCTCGCGGGATCAGACGCCCGCCTTCTCGTAGGCCTCGCGAATGTTGGCGGGAACACGGCCGCGGTCATTGACCTCGTATCCGTTCTCCTTGGCCCAGGCGCGGATTTTCGCGGTGTCCTGGGTGCTCGAGCCGCCACCGGGAGCCGCCGCGGCCCGGCCGCGACCGCGCGCCGCCCTGGCGCCGCCAGCCCTGCGACCCGCCTTCACATAGGGCTCAAGGGCGTCGCGAAGCTTCTCCGCGTTATCCGAGTTGAGGTCGATCTCGTAAGTCTTGCCGTCCAGCGCGAACGTAACCGTCTCGTCCGCCTCGCCGCCACTGAGGTCATCGAGGAGAAGGACCTGAACCTTCTGTGCCACCGGGCTACTCCTCATTCATAGTCGCTGAATACCAATAGGGTACTGCGGTGTAATCAAACCGCCATTCCCGAGAAAACACAAACCCCGGGCTCGTGATTACATCGCATCTGATAAGACACGGTGGGACGATTCGGACATAACCGTCATCGAAGCGTCATCGGGAGTCCGGAATCAGAGATGCAGCAGCATCCGACTGTTACCCAAAGTGTTGGGCTTCACGCGTTCAAGCCCCAGGAACTCCGCGACACCCTCGTCATAGGAACGCAGCAGCTCGCTGTAGACGTCACCATCCACCGGAGCGTCACCGATCTCGATGAACCCGTGACGGCTGAAGAACTCCACTTCGAAGGTCAGACAGAAAATGCGACGCACGCCGAGCCAGCGGGCTGTCCCCAGCAACTTCTCCAACACCCGGTGGCCCACTCCGTGCCCCCTCATCTGGGGATCCACCGCCAGCGTGCGCACCTCGGCCAGGTCTTCCCACATCACGTGGAGCGCACCACAGGCCACCACCTCGCCGTCCAGGTCACGCTCGGCCACCCAGAACTCCTGAATGTCCTCGTAAAGGGTGACCGTGGCCTTGTCGAGCAGGATCCGTTCCCGCGAGTAGACGTCGATGAGACGGCGCACCGAGCGGACATCCGTAGTCCTGGCGCGGCGGACGGTGACTTCTGTCGGGGTTTCCTGCACAGGCGGAGGCTATCGCCGCGGGCCTTCCCCTTCGTCTTCGGGGGCTCCGCCTTCCGGCGCCTCGCCTTGCGGCTCCTCGTCCCGCGTTACCGCGTCGGCGGACCCGGCCGGCTCCTCCGTGGCGGTGAGCGTCACTCCCGCGACATCGACCACTCGCAGGGCGTCACGCAAAGCCGCCGTCTGCTCGGCGGACATCATGCCGAAGAAAGCCACGAGGGCGGCGGCCGCGTTGTCACTCTCGGCCCATGCGTCATTCATCAAAGCGGCTGAGTAGGCCGCCCGGGTGGAGATCGCCTCATAGCGATAGGCGCGGCCCTCCTGCTCGCGCCGCACCCACCCCTTCTGGTGCAGGTTGTCGAGAACGGTCATCACCGTCGTATAGGCGATCGAACGCTCGCGGCGCAGATCCTCGAGAACTTCTCGCACGGTGACGGGCCGGTTCCACTCCCATACGCGGCTCATCACCGCGTCTTCCAGCTCTCCCAGTGGTCGGGGCACAGGATGAAGAATAGCCGCGGGATGACAAAAGGGGCGGATGCGGCGTTTGGGGCGTGCTCGGGAGGGCGCCCGGGCGGGCGCGAAAAGGAGGAGGCGTCAGCTCGGCTCGGACCGCTTGCCGCTCTCGCGGGCCGCGATCGCCGCGTCCACGGCCGCGTCCTCCTTGTACTTGTTGGCCCCGCCCTGGGACCGCACGATCGTCACGATCAGCGCGGTGAAGGCGACGGCCATCACGGTCGGGGGAAAGAGTGCGGCGATGTAGTCCACAGCGGACCTCCCTTGGACTCACCCGCGGAATGTGCGCCGCGGGCCGCCACACAGCCTACCGACCCGCCTGACGGTCGCCTCCCTCGTCCCCCTCACGCCCCTCCTCGTGCTCGCCCGGATCCTGGGGCGGTGACGACGCGGGCCGACGCCTGCGGTGCGGTGGAAAGACCTCCGCCGGGGTCGGAATCGGCCGGGACGTCGAGGGACGGCGCTGCTGCTGCCGCTTGCCGGTCTCTTCCCCTTCACCACCGGGGGTGGGGGAACCCTGGGAACCCTGGGACGTAACCATAAACCGACATTAAGTGGTAAGCAGACAATTCGCATCGCACCCCGGCCACCCCGGCGTGTTCAGCGGCGCCGGGGCTCAGCCGGGCCCGGGCTCAGCCGCGCGAGACGTTCCGCTCGTAGACCAGACGCAGGCCCACCAGCGTGAGCCAGGGCTCGTGCTCGTCGATCACGGTCGACTCGCGCAGCACCATCGGCGCGAGCCCGCCCGTGGCGATCACCGTGACGTCGTCCGGGTCGTCGGCCAGCTCCCGCGACATCCGCTCCACCATGCCGTCCACCTGGCCGGCGAAGCCGTACAGGATGCCGGACTGCATCGACTCCACCGTGTTCTTGCCGATCACGTGGCGTGGCCTGGCCAGCTCCACCTTGCGCAGCTGCGCGCCGCGCATGCCGAGGGCCTCGACCGAGATCTCGATGCCGGGGGCGATCGCCCCGCCCGCGTACTCGCCGCGCGCCGAGACGGCGTCGTAGGTGGTGGCGGTGCCGAAGTCCACCACGATGCAGGGGCCGCCGTAGAGCTCGACCGCGGCCACCGCGTTGATGATCCGGTCGGCGCCGACCTCCTTGGGGTTGTCGGTGAGGATCGGCACCCCGGTCTTGACGCCCGGCTCCACCAGGACCGCCGGGATGTCCCCGTAGTAGCGCCTGGTCACCTCGCGCAGCTCGTGCAGCACGGAGGGCACCGTCGAGCAGATGGAGATGCCGTCGATGCCGTCGCCCAGCTCCTCGCCGAGCAGCGGGTGCATGCCCATGAGCCCCTGGAGCAGCACCGCGAGCTCGTCGGCGGTGCGGCGGGAGTCCGTGGAGATGCGCCAGTGCTCCACGATCTCCGCCCCGTCGAAGAGGCCGAGCACCGTGTGCGTGTTGCCGACGTCGATAGTGAGCAGCATCGTCAGTCGCGCCCTTCCGCGCGCAGGTCGAGACCGATGTCCAGAATCGGGGACGAGTGGGTGAGCGCGCCGACGGCCAGGTAGTCGACGCCGGCCTCCGCGTAGGCCCTGGCGTTCTCCAGGGTGAGCCGCCCGGAGGACTCCAGGGTGGCCCGGCCGGCGACGATCCGCACCGCCTCGGCGGTCTCCTCGGGCGTCATGTTGTCCAGCAGGATCAGGTCGGCGCCCTCGGCGATGACGGGCTCCAGCTGGTCGAGCCGGTCGACCTCGACCTCCACCGGCACGCCGGGGAATTCCTCGCGGACCCGGCGGAAGGCCTCGGCGACGCCGCCCGCCGCGATCACGTGGTTGTCCTTGACCAGGGCGGCGTCCGAGAGCGACATCCGGTGGTTGACGCCGCCGCCGCAGCGCACCGCGTACTTCTCCAGGGCGCGCAGCCCGGGGGTGGTCTTGCGGGTGTCGCGGACCCGGGCCGGGGTGCCGGCCAGCGCGTCGGCCCAGGCGCGGGTGGCGGTGGCGATGCCGGAGAGCCGGCACAGCAGGTTGAGCGCGCTGCGCTCGCCGGTCAGCAGGTCGCGGGTGCGGGCGGTGACGGTGAGCAGCACCTGTCCGGCGGCCACCCGGTCGCCGTCGGCGACGTGCCGCTCGACCTCGAACTCGTCGGTGCAGACGACGGAGAGCACGGCCTCGACGACGTGCAGCCCGGCCACGGTGCCGGCTTGGCGACCGGTGAAGTCGGCGGTGGCGACGGCGTCCTCGGGGATGGTCGCGACGGTGGTGACGTCGACGCCGTTGTCCAGGTCCTCCTCGATGGCCAGGTGGGCGATGTCCTCGACCTGGACGGGGTCGAGCCCGCCGGCGGCGATCAGCTCCGCGAGGCCGGGGTCGAGGCCGCACTCCAGCGGGTCGTACTCGTGGTCGGCGTCGAACTCTCCGTCGAAACCACCGTCCCCGCCGCAACCGCAGCCCGCCCCGCAGCCGCCGGCCGGCTCGTCCGCGCCGGGGCGGACGCCGATGGGCAGCAGGGTGAGCTCCACTCGCTGCGAGGGAGGGGTCTGCGCGCTACTCACTGGAACTCTCTCCTTGGGAACGGCCGATTCCTGGGGTCTCGGTGAAGGCCGTCGTGTCGGTGGCTCGGACGGCGAGGGCGGGCTCGGGGGCTCCCCGGCCCGCGGTGAGGACGAGATGGCGGCACCAGTGGGCGTCGTCCCGCTCGGGGTGGTCCTCGCGCCAGTGTGAGCCGCGGGTCTCCTCGCGGCGCAGCGCGGCGGTGACGAGCGCCCGGGCGACCAGGTGCAGGTTAGCGGTCTCCCACGCCTCGACGCCCGGCTCGGCCGGCTTGCGGTCGTCGTCCCCCTCGGCGACGAGCTCGTCGAGGCCGCGGGCGGCCGCGGCGAGGCTCGCCGCGGACCGCAGCACCCCGGCTCCCGCGGTCATCAGGCGCTGGATGGCGGTGCGGGCCCCGGGCGGCGGCAGCGGCCCCGGGGCCGGCGCGGTCACCGGGGCCGGGGCGGCGGCGCGCGGCTCGGCGAGCACGGCGGCGGCGATGCGCTCGGCGAAGACCAGGCCCTCGAGGAGCGAGTTGGAGGCGAGCCGGTTGGCGCCGTGCACGCCGGTGCAGGCCGTCTCGCCGCAGGCGTAGAGGCCGGGGACGGTGGTGCGGCCCGCCAGGTCGGTGCGGACGCCGCCCGAGGCGTAGTGGGCGGCGGGGGCGACGGGGACGGGCTCGGTCACCGGATCGATGCCGTGCGCCCGGCAGGCGGCCAGGATGGTCGGGAACCGCCGCTCCCACATGGCGTCGCCGAAGTGGCGGCCGTCCAGGTACATGTGCTGGGCGCCCTGCTCCAGCATCCGCCGGGTGATGGCCTTGGCGACGATGTCGCGCGGGGCGAGCTCGGCCAGCTCGTGCTGGCCGACCATGAACCGCTCGCCGGCGGCGTCGACCAGGTGGGCGCCCTCGCCGCGCACCGCCTCCGAGATCAGCGGCTGCTGGCCCTCGGCGTCCGGCCCCAGCCAGAGCACGGTGGGGTGGAACTGCACGAACTCGATGTCGGAGACCTCGGCGCCGGCGCGCAGCGCGATGGCGACGCCGTCGCCGGTGGAGACGGCCGGGTTGGTGGTGGCCGAGTAGATCTGGCCCATCCCGCCGGTGGCCAGCACCACGGCCGGCGCGTGCACTGCGCCGACGCCGTCGTGCCGGCCCTCGCCCATCACGTGCAGGGTGACGCCGGCGGCTCGGCCCGCGGCGTCCTTGAGGAGGTCGAGGGCGAGCGCGTTCTCCACGGTCCTGATGCCGGCGGCGCGGACGGCGGCGACCAGGGCGCGGGATATCTCGGCGCCGGTGGCGTCGCCGCCGGCGTGCGCGATGCGCCGCCGGTGGTGGCCGCCCTCGCGGGTGAGGGCCAGGGCGCCGGCCTCGTCGGTGTCGAAGCGGGCGCCGAGCGCGATCAGCCGGCGCACGGCGCCGGGCCCCTCGGTCACCAGGGCCCGGACGGCGTCCTCGTCGCACAGTCCGGCGCCGGCGACCAGGGTGTCGGCGAGGTGCTGCTCCGGGGTGTCGCCCTCGCCGAGCGCGGCGGCGATGCCGCCCTGGGCCCAGCGCGTGGAGCCCGCGTCGAGCCTGGCCTTGGTGACGATGACGGTGCGGCGGCCCGCGGCGGCGCAGCGCAGCGCGACGGTGAGCCCCGCCACGCCGGAGCCCACGACGACGACCTCCGCCTCGATGGCCCAGCCGGCGCCGGGCGCGGCCAGCGCGGCGGTCACCGGGCCGCCTCCACGATCAGGCGCGCGTTGTCGATGAGCCGGGTGGTGCCGACGCGGGCGGCGACGGCGAGCACCGCCTCGCCGGTGTGGTCGTCGGGCACGTCGAGGAAGTCGAGCGGGCCGACCAGCACCATGTAGTCCAGCTGGATGCCGGGCTCGGCCGCCAGCACCTCGCGGGCGGCGGCGCGGACGGCGGCCGCGCCGCGCGGGGCGGCCGCGGCGCCGGCGGCCAGCGCGCGGCTGATGGCGAGGGCGGAGGCGCGCTCGGCGGGCGACAGGTAGCGGTTGCGGCTGGAGCGGGCGAGGCCGTCGGGGTCGCGCACGGTGGGGGTGGCGACGATCTCGACGGGGAAGTCGAGGTCCCGGACCATGCGGCGGACGAGCGCCAGCTGCTGCGCGTCCTTCTCGCCGAAGAAGGCGTGGTCGGGGCGGGTGAGGTGGAGCAGCTTGGCGACGACGGTCAGCACGCCGTCGAAGTGGCCGGGCCGGGAGGCGCCCTCCAGGCGCTCGCCGAGCTCGCCCGCGACGACCCGGACACCGGGGGTGCCGTGCGGGTACATCTCGGCGTCGCCCGGCGCGAAGACGAGGTCGGCGCCGGCCTCGGCGGCCAGCGCCACGTCGGCTTCGAGGGTGCGCGGATAGCGCGCGTAGTCCTCGTCAGGGCCGAACTGCAGCGGGTTGACGTAGACGGTGACGACCAGCCGGCCGTCAGGCCCCAGCAGCTCGCGGGCCGCGCGGATGTTGGCGGCGTGGCCCTCGTGGAGCGCGCCCATGGTCATGACCACGGCGCGCGGCACGCCCGGCGGGTAGAGCCGGTGCAGCTCCTTGGCGTCGTGTGCGACGGGTATCCCCGGCTTCCCTGTCATCCTTCTCCTCCCTCGGCGGTCCCGGCGCCTTCCGCGCCGTCCGCCAGGACGCCGAGCAGCGCCTCCGCCAGCTCGGGCTTGAGCAGCCCGTGGTCGAGGGCGCGGTCGGCCGTGGTGCGGGCCATCGCGAGATAGCCCGCCAGCGCGTGCGGCGCGTGGGCGCGCAGCTCGGCGAGGTGGGCGGCCACGGTGCCGGCGTCGCCGCGCGCCACCGGGCCCGTGAGGGCGGCGTCGCCGGAGCGCAGCGCGTTGTCCAGGGCGGCGCCGAGCAGCGGGCCGAGCATCCGGTCGGGGGCGCCGACGCCCGCGAGGCGCAGCAGTTCGAGGGACTGGGCGACGAGCGTGACCAGGTGGTTGGCGCCGATGGCCAGGGCCGCGTGGTAGAGCGGGCGGTCCTTCTCCTCGATCCACTCCGGCTCGCCGCCCATCTCGATGACCAGCGCCTCCGCGGCGAGCCGCAGCTCGGCGGGGGCGGTGACGCCGAAGGAGCAGCCGGCGAGCCGGGGCACGTCGACGGCGGTGCCGGTGAACGTCATCACCGGGTGCAGCGCGAGCGGCAGCGCGCCGGCCCGCAGCGCGGGGTCGAGGACGGCGGTGCCGTACCGGCCGGAGCAGTGCGCGACGAGCTGTCCCGGGCGCACCGCGCCGGTCTCGGCCAGGCCGGCGACGAGTCCCGGCAGCGCGTCGTCGGGGACGGTGAGCAGCACCAGGTCGGCGCGGGCCAGCACCTCGTCTGGGGTGACGAGCGGCACCCCGGGCAGCAGTTCCTCGGCCCGCCTGCGGGAGGCGTCGGAGACGCCGGAGGCGGCCACCGGCCGGTGGCCGGCCAGGGCGAGCGCGGCGGCCAACGCGGGGCCGACCCGGCCGGCGCCCACCACGCCGACGCGGAGCCGCGCGGGTCTGTTCCGCGCCTCGGTGCTCCGGGGGGCGTTGGGGGCGGCGTTCACGACGGGCGGTGCCTCTTTCGACTCAGGCGTTCCGGTCCCTGTGCCGGGTACCGGACGACGAGGCCATGCTACGGCGCGCGGCGCCCGGTGTGTGCGGGTCGTGTGGAGGTCGTCAGCGGCCGCCGGCGCGCACCAGACCCGTCTCGTAGGCCAGGACCACGGCCTGCACCCGGTCGCGCAGCCCCAACTTGCCGAGGATCCGGCCGACATGGGTCTTCACGGTGGCCTCGGAGACGACGAGCCTGGCGGCGATCTCGCCGTTGGAGAGGCCCTGCGCGATCAGCATCAGGACCTCGCGCTCCCGCTCGGTGAGCAGGCCGAGTTCGGGGTGCGGCGCCGGGTCGGCGGTGGGCAGCAGGGAGACGAAGCGGTCAAGGAGCCGGCGGGTGGTGGAGGGCGCGACGACCGCGTCCCCGCTGTGCACGGCGCGGATGGCGGTCAGCAGCTCGTCGGGCGGCACGTCCTTGAGCATGAACCCGGCGGCGCCGGCCTTCAGCCCCGAGAAGGCGTACTCGTCGAGGTCGAAGGTGGTGAGGATGAGCACCTTGGGGGCGCCGGGGCCGCCGGCACCGCCCTGGCAGATCCGGCGGGTGGCCTCGACGCCGTCGAGCCTGGGCATCCTGACGTCCATCAGGACGACGTCGACCGCGGTGCTCCGCAGCGCCTCGACGGCCTCCAGGCCGTCGCCCGCCTCGGCCACCACCTCCATGTCGGGTTGGGCGGCCAGCACCATCTTGAACCCGGTGCGCAGCAGCGCCTGGTCGTCCACCAGCATCACGCGGATCGTCATCGGTCGCTCCCCCTCGTCGGTCACGTCTGAAGCTCACCGCGCCACGTCGCCGGCCAGCGGGAGCGTCGCGCTGATGCGGAAGCCGCCCCCGGGGCGGGGCCCGGCGATCAGCACCCCGCCGACCATGCCCACTCGCTCCCGCATGCCGATGAGCCCCTGGCCGCGGCCGTCGGCGCCGCGCTCCTCGTAGAGCTCGCGCTGGGCGCCGCGCCCGTCGTCCTCGGCGAGCACGGTGAGCGCCTCCGGATCGTAGGAGAGCCGGACGGTGGCGCCGACGTCGGGGCCGCCGTGCTTGCGGGTGTTGGTCAGGGCCTCCTGCACGATGCGGTAGGCGGTGAGCTCGACGCCGCTCGGCAGCGGCCGGGGGGTGCCCTCTATCCGGAAGTCGACGGGCAGCCCGGTGTCCCTGACCTGGTCGACCAGGTCGGCCAGCTGCTCGACGCCGGGCTGGGGGACGTAGTCCTGCCCGGTGACCTGGCCGTCCTCGCCGCGCAGCACCCCGAGCAGACGGCGCATCTCGGTGAGGGCCTGCCGGCCGGTGCCGGAGATGGTGTGGAGGGCGTTGCGCGTCTGCTCGGGCGCGGTGTCAAGGACGTAGGCGGCGCCGTCCGCCTGCACGACCATGACGGAGACGTTGTGCGCGACGACGTCGTGGAGCTCCCTGGCGATGCGCGCGCGCTCGGCGGCGACCGCCATCCTGGCCTGGGTCTCCCGCTCCTGTTCGAGCCGGTTGGCCCGCTCCTCCAGCTCGGCGTAGTAGGCGCGGCGGGTGCGCAGCGAGTCCCCGAGGACCCAGGCGAGCAGGAAGGCGATGGTGAGGAAGACGGTGCCGATGATGATGTTGGTCAGGCTCGCGCCCTTGTGGTCCTCCGGCCAGCGCAGCATGGAGACGGTGGGCGCGGTCAGGCACATGCCGAGCGCGACCCGGGACGGCCAGCGCCTGGGCAGGGAGGCGACGGTGAAGGCGATGGCCAGGAAGGCGAAGTTGGCCGGCAGCGGCTGGACGTCGGCCAGCAGTTGGAAGAGCCCGACGGCCAGCGCCAACAGGAGCATCCGCTCCGGGGCGCGGCGGCGCAGCGCCATCACGGTGCCGGAGGCCAGGGTGACGAACAGCCCGGCCCAGGGGTCACCCTGGTAGACACCGGTACCGGGCGCGGTGAGGACGACGAGGGACATGAACACCGGCACGAGCGCCCAACAGCCGTCCACCCACGTGGGGTGGCGGCGGATGAAGTCGTAGAGCCGGTTCACGTAACCCAGCGTATGCACTGGGTGCGGTTCGGGAGTCACCCCGTCGGCCGATACGTGAAGCCGTCAACTACTCCTCAAGGTGGATGGTGCGTGTGAGTGGGATCCCGGAGGGCGCCCCCGACGTCGGGGCCGAGGGCTGGCGGGCGGCGAGTGAGCGCGCGCTGTACGGCCCGGGGGGCTTCTTCGTGCGCGAGGCGCCGGCGGCGCACTTCCGCACGGCCGTGCACGCCTCGCCGCTCTTCGCCGGCGCGGTGGCCGAGTTGCTGCTCCGGGTGGACGAGGCGCTCGGCCGGCCGCCGGCGCTCACCCTGGTGGACGTCGGCGCGGGGCGGGGCGAGTTGGCCGCCGGGGTGCTGGCCGCGCTGCCGCCCGAGCCGGCCGGGCGGCTGCGGGTGTACGCGGTGGAGCGGGCGCCGCGTCCGGCGGGGCTCGACCCGCGGGTGGGGTGGCGGTCGGCCCCGCCCGCGGGCGCGGTGGGGCTGCTGTTCGCCAACGAGTGGCTGGACAACGTGCCGCTCGACGTGGCCGAGGTCGACGACGCCGGGGTGGCGCGCCTGGTGCTGGTCGACGGGACGGGCGGTGAGCGGCTCGGCCCGCCGGTGGCGGGCGCGGACGCCGACTGGTTGCGCCGCTGGTGGCCGCTGGACGGCGCGCCGCCCGGCACCCGCGCCGAGATCGGGCTGCCGCGCGACCTGGCCTGGGCCGGCGCGCGCTCCAGCCTCGCGCGTGGCCTCGCGGTGGCCGTGGACTACGCGCACACCCGTGAGCGGCGGCCGCCGCTCGGCACGCTCACCGGCTACCGGGACGGCCGCGAGGTGCGCCCGGTGCCGGACGGTGGCTGCGACCTGACCGCCCATGTGGCGCTCGACGCCTGCGCCGGCGCGGGCGGGCGGCTGCTGTCCCAGCGCGACGCGCTGCGCGCGCTCGGCGTGGACGGCGCGCGCCCCCCGCTGGAGTCGGCCTCCCGCGACCCGGCCGGCTACCTGCGCCGGCTCGCCAGGGCCGGCGAGGCCGCCGAGCTGACCGACCCGGCGGGACTCGGCGGCTTCAGCTGGCTCGTCGAGCCGGTGGGCATCCGCGACCCGCTGGCCTGAGCTCCCCGCGGGGGCGGCTCACTTGTCGATGTCGCCGACCACGAAGAAGAAGGAGCCGAGGATCGCCACCATGTCGGCCACCAGCGTGCCGGGCAGCAGCGCGCTCAGCGCCTGGATGTTGTTGAAGGACGCGGACCGCAGCTTCAGCCGGTGGGGCGTCTTCTCGCCCTTGGACACCAGGTAGTAGCCGTTGATGCCGAGCGGGTTCTCGGTCCAGGCGTAGGTGGCGCCCTCCGGCGCCTTGAGGACCTTGGGCAGCCGCTGGTTCACGGGGCCCGGCGGCAGCTCGGCGAGCCGGTCGAGGCAGGCGTCGGCGAGGTCGAGCGCGTTCTTCGCCTGGTCGAGCAGCACCTCGAACCTGGCCAGGCAGTCGCCCGCCTCCCTGGTCACCACGCGCAGCACGTCGCCCAACTCCCCGTACGCCAGGTACGGCTCGTCCCGGCGCAGGTCGAAGTCGACACCGCTGGCCCGCGCGATGGGCCCGGAGACCCCGTAGGCCCGCGCCGTCTCCGGGCGCAGCACCCCGACGCCCCTGGTGCGGGCCCGGAACACCTCGTTGCCGAGCACCAGCTCGTCCAGCCTGGTCATCCCGGAACGCACCGCGGCCACCGCCGCCCTGGCGCGCCCCGGCCAGCCCTCGGGCAGCTCCTCCTTGAGGCCGCCGACCCGGTTGAACATGTAGTGCATCCGGCCGCCCGAGACCTCCTCCATCACCTGCTGCAGGTGCTCCCGCTCGGTGAAGGCGTAGAACATCGGCGTGATGCCGCCGAGCTCCAGCGGATAGGACCCCAGGAACATCAGGTGGTTGAGCACCCGGTTGAGCTCGGCGAGCAGGGTGCGCAGCCAGACGGCGCGCAGCGGCACCTCCATGCCGAGCATCCGCTCCACGGCCAGCACCACGCCCAGCTCGTTGGAGAACGCGGACAGCCAGTCGTGCCGGTTGGCCAGCACGATGATCTGCCGGTAGTCGCGCGCCTCGAAGAGCTTCTCGGCGCCCCGGTGCATGTAGCCGACGATCGGCTCGGCCTGCGAGATCCGCTCCCCGTCCAGCACCAGGCGCAGCCGCAGCACCCCGTGCGTGGAGGGGTGCTGGGGGCCGATGTTCAGCACCATGTCGGTGCTCTCGGCCGCGCCGCCCACTCCGATGACCGTCTCCGTCATGCGCGTCAGTCTTTCACCCCTCCGCGCCGCGCGCCGCCCCTCTAAGATGCCTGTATGAACACGGTGGCTGAGGGGCCGGCCACGACGGAGGCGGCCCGGGGGACCGGCGACACCTGGCGGCCGGTGGCCGCCGCCCTGCTACGGATGCGGCGGCTGCTGCTGGTGGGCTGGCTCGCGCCGCCCACCCTTGCCCTCGCCCTCCTCCTCGCGCTGCTCGTCGGCGGCTCGTGGGCGCTGCTCGCGGCGGTGCCGGCCGGCGCCGCCCTGTGGGGCTGGGGCGCGCTCGCCCGCAACTGGCGTTCGTGGGGTTACCAGGAGCGCGACGACGATCTGCTGATCAGGCGTGGGGTGCTGTGGCGGCAGCTGACCGTGGTGCCCTACGGCAGGATGCAGCTGGTCGAGGTCACCTCAGGACCGCTGGAGCGCCGGTTCGGCCTCGCGACGCTCCAGCTGCACACGGCCGCCGCCGCCACCGACGCCACCATCCCAGGGCTGCCGCCGACCGAGGCCGAGCGGCTGCGGGACCGGCTCACCGAGCTGGGCGAGGCCCGTTCGGCCGGGCTGTGAGCGGCGGCCCCCCGTGAGCGGCCCCACCGAGGAGACCCCCCAGGAGACCCCCGAGCAGCCGTCGCGGGAAGCGCCCGAGGCGGCGCCCGAGAGCACCGGGGAGATACCCGCGGGCACGGGCCGCCGGCTGCACCCGGTGACGCCCTGGCGCCGCGCCTGGGCCCCACTCGCCGGCCTCGGCGCGGTCGCCGCGAACAATGTCCAGAACCTCGACGACTGGACCGACTCGCTCGGCCTGGCCCGGCTGTCCCTGCTGCTGCTCGCGCTGGTGGTGTGCGCCGCCGGCTACGGCTACCTCTCCTGGCGCGTCACCCGCTACCTGGTCACCGACACCGAACTCCGCATCCGCACCGGGCTGCTCTTCCGCCGCACCGCCCACCTGCGCCTCGACCGCATCCAGGCCGTCGACGTCTCCCGGCCCATGCTGGCCAGGGTGCTCGGCGTGGCCAAGCTCAAGATGGACGTGGTCGGCTCGGGCGCCGCCGACGAGTTGGCGTACCTGGGCGAGGCCGAGGCCGTCAGGCTGCGCGCCGAACTGCTGGCCAGGGCCGCCGGCATCGCCCCGGAGGCCGCGCCCACCGCGGGCGAGGCGCCGGCCCGCGAGCTGTACCAGGTGGAGACCGGGACGCTGGTCGGGTCGCTGGCGCTGCTCGGCAGCGGCTGGGGGCTGCTGGCGGTCGCGCTCACCGTGACCGGGCTCGTCTGGTGGGGGACCGACAACCTCGTGGCCTCGGGGCTGGCCGGACTCCCGCTGCTGGCCGGCGCGTGGCAGTCCAGCGTGGGCGCCTTCCTCACCCAGTACGGCTGGACGGTGAGCGAGTCCCCCGACGGGCTGCGTCTCGACCACGGCCTGCTGCAGCGCGACCACGCCACCGTGCCGCCCGGCAGGGTGCAGGCGGTGCGCCTGGTGGAGCCGCTGCTGTGGCGGCGGCGCGGCTGGGTGCGGGTCGAACTCGACGTGGCCGGCGGCGGTAACGAGGGCGGGCTGCTCGCGCCCGTCACCACCCGCGCGACGGCCGCCGCGCTGGTCGGCCGGATCCTGCCCGAGGTGGACCTGGCGGCGGCGCTCGCCGGCGTCCGGGCCGCGCCCGGCCGGGCCCGCTGGGTCTTCCCCGTGGGCCGGGTCGGCTACGGGCACGGGGTGACCGGGGCCGTGTTCGTGGCCCGGCACGGCCGGCTGCGGCGCGTCCACGAACTGGTGCCGCACGCCAAGGTGCAGAGCGTCCGGATGACCCAGGGCCCGTGGGCGCAGCGGCTCGGGCTCGCCCACATCCACGTGGACCACGGCGCGGACGGCACGGCCAGCGCCCGGCTGCAGGACGCCGGCTACGCGGCGGCCGAGGTGGCGGCGCAGGCCGAGCGCTCCAGGGTCGGCCGGCGGGCCGCGGCGCCGGAGCGCTGGCTGACCCGCTGAGCCCGGTCCGACGACGGTCCCGCCGCGGTCAGCCGATCGTCGTGCCGCCGGGCTGCCCCTCGTCGCCCTCGACGTCGTCCTCGGACGCCTCGTCCTCGTCCTCCTCCTGGTCGAGCAGCACGGGAGAGCCGTGGTGCGCCCACACCTTCCAGTCGCCGTCCTCGGTGCGGCGGAAGATGTTGGTGGCCACCACCATGCCGCCGACCAGCGGCCCCGCCGAGCCGTCCGCCTCCGCCGGGCCGCCGCTCAGGATGTTCTCCGTGCAGGTCACCAGCGCCGTGTCGCCCTGCACCGACACCTCGACGTCGGTCAGGAAGAACTGGATGTACTCGGTGTTGGCCATGATCAGCGCGTACGAGCGCATCACCTCGCCGCGCCCGCTGATCACCGGCCAGCCCGGGTGCACGACGCTGACGCCCTCGTCGAGCCAGCGCTCGGCCATCGCGTCCAGGTCGCCGCGCTCCAGCGCGTCGTAGAGCGCGGTGTTCGCCGCGGCCACCGCCTCGATGTCGGTGCCCGCGCCGCTCACGCCGCCCCCTCCGCCGCCGCGACGGCTCTCGCCACCCGCACCGCGTCGGCGCTGGCCCGCACCTCGTGCACCCGCACCGCCCACGCGCCGTCCCTGGCGGCGAGCGCCGTGACGGCGGCGGTCGCCGCGTCCCGCTCCCGCGCCGGCGGCGGCTCGGCGTTCGGCCCGGCAAGCACCCGGCCGAGGAACCGCTTGCGGGAGGCCGCCACCAGCAGCGGCAGCCCGAGCTCGGCGCGCAGCCGGCGGCCCGCGGCGACCAGCGCCAGGTCGTGCTCGGCTCGCTTGGCGAAGCCGAGCCCGGGGTCGACGACAAGACGGTCCGCGGTGATGCCGCCCTCGACGGCGCGCGCCACGCTCTCCCGCAGCTCGGCCACCACCTCGCCGACCACGTCCCCGTAGACCGCCCGCTCGTTCATGTCGATGCTCTGGCCGCGCCAGTGCATCACCACGAACGGCACCCCGGCGGCGGCGACCACCGGCACCATCCGGGGGTCGGCGCGGCCGCCGCTGACGTCGTTGACCAGACGCGCGCCGGCCGCCACGGCCTGCTCGGCCACGCTGGCCCGCATCGTGTCCACACTGACGAGCACGCCCTCGCGCGCCAGCTCCCGCACCACGGGGACGACCCGCCGCAGCTCCTCCGGCTCGTCCACCCGGGTCGCGCCCGGACGGGTCGACTCACCGCCCACGTCGACCAGGTCGGCACCCTCGGCCACCAGGTCGAGGCCACGTTTCACCGCCGACTCGGCGTCGAACCAACGCCCGCCGTCCGAGAAGGAGTCCGGTGTGACGTTGACCACCCCCATGACCGCGCAGCGATCCCAGCTGGGCAGTCCGGTCACGTGGCCGTACGAGATGCTCATGCGTCAAGGGTAGGGGCTCACCGCCCGCCGCCGCGGGCCGAAAAGCGACCCGGGGGCAGTGGCTTTCCCGGCGATCCGGGTACCTGAGGCGCCATCGGACGGAACCCTGGGGCGCCGCTGCTTGTTCGCCCCCCGCGGGTAGATTCGAACGCCTCGGAGGGGTTTTATGCCCTTGGCATCCTGCACCGAGAAGCGAGAGGGAGTGACGCCGTGGACGAGATCGCCCTGCACGGCCTGCGCGCCAGGGGCTACCACGGGGTCCTGCCGCACGAGCGCGCCGAGGGCCAGACCTTCGTGGTCGACGTCAGGCTCGGCGTCGACACCCGCGCCGCGGCGGCCACGGACGAGTTGGCCAGGACGGTCGACTACGGCGTGCTGGCCGAGGAGGTCACCGCGGTGGTCGCGGGCGAGCCCTGCGACCTGGTGGAGACGCTGGCCCAGCGGATCGCCGACCGGTGCCTGGCGCACTCCCGGGTGGGGTGGACCGAGGTCACCGTGCACAAACCGCAGGCGCCCATCACCGTCCCCTTCGACGACGTGACCATCACCATCAAGCGGAGCCGAGCATGACCTCCAGCAACGCCGCTTCATCCCCCGACCCGACCGTCCAGCCGGTACCCGCCTCCGTCGTCCAGCAGGTCGACGCGGCGGACTCGACCCTGCACAACCCCCAACGCGCCGTCATCTCGCTCGGCAGCAACCTCGGCAACCGTCTGGAGACCCTGCAGGGCGCGATCGACGCGCTGGAGGACACCCCGGGGGTGCGGGTGAAGGCCGTGTCGCCCGTCTACGAGACCGAGCCGTGGGGCGTGGAACCCGGCACCCAGCCGTCGTACTTCAACGCGGTGGTGATCGTGAAGACGACGCTGCCGCCCGCCTCGCTGCTGGAGCGGGCGCACGCCATCGAGGAGGCGTTCCACCGGGCGCGCGACACCCGTTGGGGGCCGCGCACCATCGACGTGGACATCGTGGCCTACCAGGGCGTGGTCTCCGACGACCCGGCGCTCACCCTCCCCCATCCCCGGGCCCACGAGCGCGCGTTCGTGCTCGTGCCGTGGCACGATGTCGACCCGGGCGCGGAGGTCGCCGGCCATGGCCCGGTGGCCGGACTGCTGACCGCGGTCGGCGCGCAGGGGGTCATCGCGCGCCCCGACCTCACCCTGGTGCTGCCCGACTAGCCAGGACTCGCTCCGAGACCAGCCTCCCCGGACTGATTGGGACCGAAGTTCACCGCCATGAACCAACTGCGGATCCGCACCCTGGCCGGTCTGTTCGTCGCCGCCGCGGCCGTCGCCTGGGCGTTCGCCGGGCTGTGGGACTCCCTGGACAACACGCTGCCCGCGGTGCCCCTGCTCGCGCCGGTCATCCTGGCCCTGATCGCGATCGTGCTGCTGGCGACCGCGCTGTCGCTGCGGTCCAGGCTGCGCGCCCAGCGTGAGCGGCGGCCCGGCGCCAAACCCGTGGACCGAATGATGGCGGCGCGCGCCGTGGTCTTCGGCCAGGCGAGCGCGCTGGTCTCGGCGCTGGTGTCCGGCGGGTACGGCGGCTTCGGGCTCTTCCTGCTCATGTACCGGATGGACGTGCCGAACCGGCGCGAGCAGGCGCTCTACGCCCTGCTCGCGGTGGTGGCCGGCCTCGCGGTCATCGCGGCGGCGCTGTTCCTGGAGCGCGTCTGCCGGCTCCGGGACGGCGACGAGGAAGGCCCTGGCGGCCCGGGGCCGATAGGGCACCGGGCCTAGCTGGCGGCTCCTCGTTCGGCGTCCCGCGGATCGGGCGGCGGCTCAGTCGGCGTCCGGTTCGGCGGTCCGCTTCCGAGCGGCGGCGGACATCGCGCCGCGGCGGCCGCGCCACGTGGGCGCGACCGGCCACGACGGCGCCGTAGCCGGGAGACGGCGTGCCGCGGCACATCCCAGCGGAGCGCTCACGCCCCGCTGATCGCGTCGAGATCCACCGCGTCGCGCGCCACGGCACGCGCGTCCGCGTCGATCGAGCGGCGCAGCGCCTCGTGCAGCCCGGTCGGGGTGAGCACGCCGAGGAAGCGGTCCCCGTCGGTCGGGTCGAGCACGGCGATCCAGCCGGCGTCGTACTGGAGCATGGTGCTGAACGCCCGCTTGAGGGAGGCGCCGAGCGGCAGCCACGCGTCCATCCGGCGCGCGTAGCCGGCGACCGGGCCGACCGCGTCCGTACCGCCCTCGTCCGGTATCGGCACCCAGCCGTGCAGCGCCTCGTACTCGTCGAGGACCACGGCCCACCGCACCCCGTCGGCGCGCATCAGGGACGCGGCCCGCGACATCGGGTCGGAGAGGTGCACCACGGGCGGCCGCTCCAGGTCGCCCTTCTCCACCGGCGTCACCGAGAGCCGCTTGAGCCCGCGGTCGCTGCCGACGAACGCGGCGACGTGCTCGTTGGCCGGGGCGCCGAGGACGGTGGCCGGCGTGTCGAACTGCTCGACCCGGCCCTGCCCGAAGACCGCCATCCGGTCGCCGAGCCGCACCGCCTCCTCCACGTCGTGGGTGACGAACAGCACCGTCTTGCGCATCTCCGCCTGGAGCCGCAGGAACTCGTTCTGCAGCCGCTCCCGCACCACCGGGTCGACGGCGCCGAACGGCTCGTCCATCAGCAGCACCGGCGGGTCGGCCGCCAGCGCCCTGGCCACCCCCACCCGCTGCCGCTGCCCGCCGGAGAGCTGGTCCGGGTAACGGCCGCCGTACACCGCCGGGTCGAGGCCCACCAGCTCGAGCAGCTCGCCGGCGCGCCGGCGCGCCTCGGCCCGCCGGGTGCCGAGCAGCAGCGGCACGGCGGCGGCGTTGTCCAGCACGGTGCGGTGCGGGAAGAGGCCGACCTGCTGGATGACGTAGCCGATCCGGCGGCGCAGCCGCACCGGGTCCTGGGCGGCGATGTCCTCGCCACCGAGCAGTATCCGGCCGGAGGTCGGCTCCTCCAGGCGGTTGACCATCCGCATGGTGGTGGTCTTGCCACAGCCCGAGGGGCCGACGAGCGTGACGAGCTCTCCCTCGGCGATCTCCAGATGGAGGTCGTCCACGGCGAGGGTGCCGTCCGGATACCGCTTGGAGACGTGGTCGAACCGCAACATGTTCATAAGTCTGTCAGGTTTTAGGGCTAGGGTGCTTGAACATGAGTGCGGTGACCGCGGAGAACTGCCTGGCCGCGAACGAATGGATCTGTGGGGAGTACGTCCGCAGCCGTGGCCAGGAGCTGACCGACGCCACCCTGGAACACATCGTGATCGCCGCCACCTCGGTCGGCATCGCCGTCCTGGTCGCCTTCCCGCTGGCCCTGCTCGCCCGCCGCTGGCGGCCGGCCGCCGGCTCCATCCTCGGCCTGACCACCGTGCTCTACACGATCCCCTCGCTCGCCATGTACGCGCTGCTGCTGCCGGTGTTCGGGCTCTCCGCCTCGGTGGTGATCTGCGGCCTGGTGCTCTACTCGCTCACCGTCCTCGTCCGCAACATCCTCACCGGCCTTGACTCCGTCCCGGCCGAGACCAGGGACGCGGCCCGGGGCCTGGGCTACGGCCGCTGGCGGCTGCTGTTCGGCGTCGAACTGCCGCTCGCCCTGCCCGCCCTGATGGCCGGGGTGCGGATCGCCACGGTCTCCGCCGTCTCGCTGACCACGGTCGGCGCCATCGTCGGCCACGGCGGCCTCGGCAACCTCATCCACAGCGGCATGAACAGCTACTTCAAGGCGCAGGTGCTCACCGCCTCCGTGCTGTGCGTGCTGCTCGCCGTCGTGGCCGACCTGCTGCTGCTCGCCGTCCAACGCCTGTTGACGCCATGGACCAGAGCGGCCGGCGGCGGCCGCTCCACCCCGCGCGCGCCACGGCGGGACGCGGTGCTCGACGCCCGGGAGGCGATCTGAGATGGGCGTGATCCCCGACGCGTGGACCTGGCTCACCACCGGCGCCAACTGGTCGGGCGACGCCGGCGTGTGGCACCGGCTCGTCGAGCACCTCTACCTCACCGGCGTCTGCCTCGTCCTCTCCTGCGTCATCGCGCTGCCGCTCGCCTTCCGGCTCGGCCACGGCGGCGGGCACCGGATCGGCGGCGCGCTGGCGATCAACATCTCCAACGTGGGCCGCGCGGTCCCCACCTTCGCCGTCCTGGTGCTGCTCACCATCGGCCCGCTCGGCCGCCACGGCGACCTGCCGGTGATCGTCGCGCTGGTGCTGTTCGCCGTGCCGCCGCTACTGACCAACGCCTACGTGGGCGTCTCGGAGGCCGACCGGGACGTGGTGGGCGCCGCCCGCGGGCTCGGCATGTCCGGCTGGCAGCTGTTGACGCGCGTCGAGCTGCCGCTGGCGTTCCCGCTGATCATGACGGGGGTGCGCACGGCGGCCGTGCAGATCGTGGCCACCGCCACGCTGGCCGCGCTGCCCGGGGGCGGCGGCCTGGGCCGCGTCATCACCGCGGGCTTCGCCAACTACCGCACCGCGCAGGTGGTCGCGGGGGCGGTGCTGGTCGCCCTGCTGGCGCTGGCCGTCGAAGGGGTGCTCGCCCTGCTCCAGCGCGGCCTCGACCCGGCGCGCGGGCGGCGCGCGAGCGACCGTCGGACCCGCCGGGCGGAGCCCCCGGCCACCGGCCGGGACGGGGAAGGACCCGTGGAGCCCGCGCCGGCCGCCACCACCCGAACCAGGGAACCGGCCACCGAAGTCGCCGAATGACCTGCCCTCCGACCAAGGGAGTTCCTGTGAACCGCACGATCCGACACGCCGCCACCGGCCTGACCGGCCTCACGCTGGCCCTGACCCTGGCCGCCTGCGGCGGCGGAGACAGCCTCGAGTCCGAAGGCGACAGCGGCGGGGGCGGTGGCGAGCAGAGCTCCGGCGACACGCTGACGATCGGCGGCGCCAACTTCACCGAGGCCACCATCATGGCCGAGCTCTACTCGCGGATCCTCACCGACGCCGGTTACTCCACCGAGGTCACCACCGTGGACAGCCGCGAGATCTACGAGCCCGAGCTGGAGAGCGGCGGCATCGACATCGTCCCCGAGTACGCCGCCACCCTGACCGAGTTCCTCAACGCCAAGGTCAACGGCGCGGACGCGGAGCCCGTCGCCAGCCCCGACGTCGAGGAGACCGTCACCGCGCTGCGCGAACTCGCCGAGCCGCTCGGCCTCACGGTGCTGGACGCCGGCGAGGCCGCCGACCAGAACGCGTTCGCGGTCACCGAGGAGTTCGCCGCGGAGCACGACCTGACGACCCTCTCCGACCTCGGCGAGTCCGGCCTCCCGATCCGGCTCGCGGCCGGCGACGAGTGCGCCGAACGCCCCTTCTGCCAGCCGGGCCTGGAGGAGACCTACGGCATCGACATCACCGAGATCGACCCGCGCGGCGTCGGCACCGTCCAGGCCAAGCAGGCCGTCGCCGACGGGCAGGACGACATGGTGCTGACCACCACCACCGACGCCACGCTCGAGGACTTCGGCCTGGTGCTCCTGGAGGACGACCGCGCCCTCCAGCTCGCCGACAACCTGCTGCCGGTGCTCAACAGCGAGACCGCGGACGACGAGCAGATCACCGCGACGCTCGACCGTCTCACCGAGACGCTCACCACCGAGGACCTGATCGAGCTCAACCGGCAGGTCGACGCCGAGCGCCGCACCGCGGGCGACGTGGCCGACGAGTACCTCCAGGAGAACGGCCTGATCGGCGGCTGACGGACGGTCGGGAGGGCACCTGCACCAACGGGGCGGCCGGAAAATCGGCTTGATAACCGGCCGGCCACAACCACCCGGGTGCCCTCCCACGCCCCGACCGCGTCACGGTAAGTTTCGACCATGGCACGTGGACGTCACCGCAACGCGGCACTGCACCGGGTGTTGATCCCCACCGCCCTCGGCGGCTCCGCGCTGCTGTGCGCGGCGCTCGCCTGGCTGGTCGGCGGCCAGGGACCGCGCGTGCTCGCCACCCTGGCCGCGTTCGCCGGGGTGACGGCCGCCGCGCTGCTGCGCCGCTGGGACCTGGAGGCCGGGCGGCAGGTCGCCAGGGAGCGGGCCGCCAAGGCCGGCATGAGCTGGCAGGTCGACGAGCGGCAGGCCGAGCTCGAGGAGGCCCAGGAGCTGGTCGCCCAGCTGGAGGAGAAGATTCGCGGCAAGCGGGCCGACCTCGGCCGGCTCCGCTCGGAACACGCCGACCTGCTGCGCCGCTACGCCACCGCGGAGAGCGAGCGCGCCAAGGCGCTCGAAGGTCGCCGGCGGCTGGCCCTGGAGGCCTCGGAGCCGGCCAGGGAGCTCACCTCGGAGCCCACCGACCACCGCACCGCCACCGGCGCCCCCACCCGGCTCACCTACCTCCAGGCGTACGAGGCGCTCGGCCGGCTCTCCCGCTCCGCCGCGCGCCAGCGCGAGTCCCTGCCGGGGGCCGAGCCACGGCGCGAGCCAGGCGCCGTCCCGGCGCTCCCGGCCGCTGGCCGCGCGCCGGTGCCGGCACCGGCACCGGCACCGGCCGAAGCGCCCCCGACCGAGACGGGTCCCAGGCAGCGCGGCGGCTCACGGTTCGACTTCTTCGGTGCCCCGGCCTCACCGGCCCCGAGCCGGCGCAAGCCGCCCGCACCCCACGACGAGCCCGAAGACCACGCCCGCGACCGCTCCCCGGCCGGCGCACTCGACGAGGCACGAGAAAGCCGCTGACGCGGCTCGGTCCACGGGCCACGTCCGGCATGCCGGACGGCGCACGCCGGCCCATCGGTCCCCGCGCCGCGGTGAAAGGCTGCCCGCCAAGGCCCGGCCGGAGGCCGGAGAGGCCGGCGGCAGGCCGTTGACGGACACGTCGCCGCGCCGGCCGGCACCCGAGGGCTCGGCTCGGCGCGGTCAAAGCCCGCAGGCCCGACGCGTGGCCAAAGCCCGCCCGGCCAGGGCCTAGCGGGCCAGGATCAGGCTCATCGCCTCGGCACGGGTCGCCGCGTCCCGCAGCTGGCCCCGCACCGCCGAGGTGGTCGTCTTGGCCCCCGGCTTCCGCACCCCGCGCATCGTCATGCACATGTGCTCGCACTCCACGACCACGATCACCCCGCGCGGTTCCAGGATCCGCATCAGGGAGTCCGCGATCTGGGTGGTCAGCCGCTCCTGCACCTGCGGCCGCCGTGCGAACACGTCGACCAGCCTGGCCAGCTTGGAGAGCCCGGTGATCTTGCCGCTCGCCGACGGGATGTAGCCGATGTGCGCGTACCCCACGAACGGCACCAGGTGGTGCTCGCAGGACGACAGCACCTCGATGTCCTTGACCAGCACCATCTCGTCGTGGCCGAGGTCGAACGTGGTGGTCAGCACGTCCTCCGGACGCTGCCACAGACCCGCGAATATCTCCCGGTAGGCCCGCGCCACCCGCGCCGGGGTGTCGCGCAGCCCCTCCCGGTCCGGGTCCTCGCCGACCGCGATCAGCAGCTCGCGGACGGCGTTCTCGGCGCGCTTCTCGTCGAACTCGCCGACGGGCCCGGGCCCGGACGTCTGGTCAGACAGCGTCACCGGGTCGGTCATAGCGTTCCTCGTTCCTTGGTCACGGCGCGCACCGTCCCTGTACACACGGCCGCGCCCCTCACCATAGAACGTGAGGGGCGCGGACGGACATTCCGGTACCAGTCGGGGACGAGCCCCGGTTCAGTCCTCCGTGCGCTGGTCCTCCAGCGGCGGGGTGGCCTTCTCCAGGCTCCCGTTCGCCAGGTTGATCTCCTTGACCGGGAAGGAGACCGGCGGCCTGGTGGACGGCGTGCGGCGGGTGGAGCCGGTCCACGCCGGGCGGGCCGGGCGCTTCACGACGCCGGCGAAGATCTCCGCCAGCTCCTCCTTGTTGAGGGTCTCCCGCTCAAGCAGCGCGAGCACCAGGTTGTCCAGCACGTCCCGGTTCTCCACCAGGATCTCCCACGCCTCGTTGTGCGCGGTCTCGATGAGCTTCTTGACCTCCTCGTCGACCACCCCGGCGACCTCCTCCGAGTAGTCGCGCTGGTGGCCCATCTCCTTGCCCAGGAAGGGCTCGGAGCTGTCGGCGCCGAACTTGATGGCGCCGAGCTTCTCGGTCATGCCGTACTGGGTGACCATCGCCCGCGCCGTGGCGGTGGCCTTCTCGATGTCGTCCCCGGCGCCCGTGGTCGGGTCGTGGAAGACCAGCTCCTCGGCCGCCCGGCCGCCCATCATGTAGGCCAGCCGGTCCAGCATCTCGTTCCGCGTGGTGGAGTACTTGTCCTCCTCCGGCAGCACCATGGTGTAGCCCAGGGCGCGGCCGCGGGAGAGGATCGTCACCTTGTGCACCGGGTCGCTGTTGGGAGAGGCCGCCGCGACCAGGGCGTGTCCGCCCTCGTGGTACGCGGTGATCATCTTCTCCTTCTGGCTCATGATCCGGGTGCGCTTCTGCGGGCCCGCGACCACCCGGTCGATGGCCTCGTCGAGGAACTTGTTGTCGATCAGCTTCGCGTTGCCCCGGGCGGCGAGCAGCGCCGCCTCGTTGAGCACGTTGTTCAGATCGGCACCGGTGAAGCCGGGGGTGCGCCGGGCGACGGCCGCCAGGTCGACGTCGGGCGCGACCGGCTTGCCCTTCTGGTGCACCTTGAGGATCTCCAGGCGGCCCTGCATGTCGGGCCGGTCCACCGCGATCTGCCGGTCGAAGCGGCCGGGACGCAGCAGCGCCGGGTCGAGGATGTCGGGGCGGTTGGTGGCGGCGATCAGGATCACGCCGCCCTTGACGTCGAAGCCGTCCATCTCGACCAGCAGCTGGTTGAGCGTCTGCTCCCGCTCGTCGTGACCGCCGCCCATGCCGGCGCCACGGTGCCGGCCGACCGCGTCGATCTCGTCCACGAAGACGATGGCCGGCGCGTTGGCCTTGGCCTGCTCGAACAGGTCACGCACCCGGGAGGCGCCGACGCCGACGAACATCTCGACGAAGTCGGAACCGGAGATCGAGTAGAACGGGACCCCGGCCTCGCCGGCCACGGCGCGCGCGAGCAGCGTCTTACCGGTGCCGGGCGGGCCGTAGAGCAGCACGCCCTTGGGGATCTTCGCGCCGACGGCCTGGAACTTCGCGGGCTCCTGCAGGAACTCCTTGATCTCCTGGAGCTCCTCCACGGCCTCGTCCGAGCCGGCCACGTCGGCGAAGGTGGTCTTCGGGGTGTCCTTGGTGATCAGCTTGGCCTTCGACTTGCCGAAGTTCATCACCCGGGAGCCGCCACCCTGCATCTGGTTCATCAGGAACAGGAACACGATGATGATCAGCAGGAACGGCAGGATCGACAGCAGCATGCCCACGAAGGGGTTCTGCGACTTCGGGGAGACGGTGTACCCGTCGGGCAGCTGGTCGTCCTGGAACTTCGACTGCAGCATCGAGGCGAGGTCCTCGCCCTGCCCGTCGATGTAGCTGGCCTGGACCCGGTTGCTGCCCTCGATCTCCTGGCCGCTCTCGAGCTCGACCCGGATCATCTGCTCGTCGCCGGTGGTGAGCTCGGCGGACCTCACATGGTTCTGGCTGATCGCCTGCACGACCTCGCCGGTGTCCACCCTCTTGTAGCCCTCGGAAGAGCTGAACACCTGCATCAGCAGAATTACGGCGAGGACGGCCAGCACGATCCACATCACTGGCCCACGGAAATAGCGCTTCACGTCTATCCATACGGGGCGGCGCGGCCCCGTCCCTCCTGCCACATCTAGGCACAGCGCCCGGACGGGATCTGCTGTGCGCGCGGTGTCCTTGTCTTCATCCAACGGTAGGGGATGAACCGGTGTTCCCGGCCATCCCCTGCGTTTCCGGTCCCGCTGGGCCCGGCCCGCCGGTCCCGCTAGTCGCTGTAGACGTGCGGGGCCAGGGTGCCGACGAAGGGCAGATTGCGGTACTTCTCCGCGTAGTCGAGGCCGTATCCGACCACGAACTCGTTGGGAATGTCGAAACCGACCCACTCGACGTCGATGTCGACCTTGGCCGCGTCCGGCTTGCGCAGCAGCGTGCAGACCCGGAGGGAGGCCGGCTCACGGGAACCCAGGTTCGACAGGAGCCACGAAAGGGTGAGCCCCGAGTCGATGATGTCCTCGACGATGAGCACGTGCCGGCCCTTGATGTCGACGTCGAGGTCCTTGAGGATCCGCACCACGCCGGAGGACTGGGTGCCGGCGCCGTACGACGACACCGCCATCCAGTCCATGGTGACCGGCGACGACAGGGTGCGGGCGAGGTCGGCCATGACCATCACCGCGCCCTTCAGGACCCCCACCAGCAGCAGCTCCTTGCCGGCGTACGCCGCGTCGATCTTGGCGGCCAGCTCCTCGAGCTTGGCATCGATCTCTTCCTTGGTGATGAGCACCGACTCCAGGTCGGCCCCCAGGTCCGTCTCTCGCACCCGCGCCACTGCTCTCTTCCGGCTCGTCCGCTCTTCCGGGTCTGGCTCGCTGGCCGCGCAGGTCCGTGCTGACTCGCCCCTCGACGCGCCTACTGACTCGCCTGCTGGAGCACCAGTCTGCCACCCTGCCTTCTGGCCTCGACGCGGCCCGGCAGATTCAGCGGACGCTGGCCGTGCCAGGCGGTGATCAGCCGGTCCGTCTCCTCGATGTGGCGGGCGAACAGCGAGCCCGCCGGGGCGCCGGCCGCGATGGCGGCCCGACGCAGCACCCGGCGCCGCACGGCGGGCGGCAGGGCGCTGAGCTCCGCGACGTCCAGCGTGCCGTCGGGACGGGTGGCGGCACGCTGCGCGTCCTGCGCCCAGGCGTCGAGCGCGTCGGCGTCATCCCTGGAGAGCTGCGCGGTGCGGGCGAGGGCCTCGACCACGCCGCGGCCCAGGGCCTTCTCCAGCGCGGGCAGCGCCTCGTGGCGCACCCGGGAGCGGGTGTAGGAGGGGTCGGTGTTGTGCGGATCGTCCCAGACGGGCAGCGACTGGACCAGGCAGGCCTTGCGGGTGGTCTGCCGGTCGATGGCGAGGAACGGGCGACGGTAGCGGAGGGCGGCCTCGGGGACGCCGGAGAGGCTGCCGGAGACGGCCGCCATGCCGGAGAGCGAGCGGGTGCCCGAGCCGCGGGCGAGCCCGAGGAGCACCGTTTCCGCCTGGTCGTCGCGGGTGTGGCCGAGGAGCACGGCGACGGCGTGGTGGCGCTCGGCGGTGGCGTCGAGGGCGGCGTAGCGGGCGGTGCGGGCGGCGGCCTCGGGGCCGCCGGCGCGGCCCACGTCGACCGGGACGACGTCGACGGGGTCGAGGCCGAGTGAGGTCATCCGCTCGGCGACCTCGCGGGCGCGGAGGTCGGAGTCGGGCTGGAGACCGTGGTCGATGGTGACACCGCCGGCGCGGACGCCGGCGCGGGAGGCCTCGAAGGCCAGGGCGGAGGCGAGCGCCATGGAGTCCGCGCCGCCGGAGCAGGCCACCAGCACGAGGGGCCGGGGCAGGCGGGGGGACGAGGCGTCGGGGGCCGAGGGGGACGGGGCGCGGGCCGCGTCGAGGATGTCGTTGAGCACGCGGCGAACCGCCAGGCGTATCGCGGCGACCGAGGGGTGGGGACCCATGTCCGAATCACTTCTTTCTGCGGGGAGCTCGGGAAGCGTTGTCACGCTGGGTGCGTAAATGGTGACAGAGGAGGTCTGTTACCCGAGCATCGCACGCCCGGCATTGCCGCCACGGTCCCTCGTACGGGTGATTTATGCGCGTTTGGCGGCGATCAGGGCCACTGACCGGGCCCTACGCGGGACCGGGTCCGACCCGGGCGATCCACCGTTCGGGGCGGGAGATCTCGTCCTTGGTGGGCAGCGTGTTCGGCGAGGTCCACACGCGGTTGAAGCCGGCCATGCCCGCCTCGTCGACCACGGTGCGGACGAACCGCTCGCCGTCCCGGTACTGCCGCAGCTTGGCGTCCAGGCCGAGGAGCCGGCGCAGCGCCCGGTCGAGCCGGCCGGCGCCGGCCTGGCGGCGCCGGGTGAACTTCTCCCTGATCTCGGCGACGGACGGCACGACGGCGGGGCCCACGCCGTCCATCACGTAGTCCGCGTGCCCCTCCAGCAGGGACATCACGGCGGTGAGCCGCTCCAGGATCTCCCGCTGGCGCGGGGTCTGCACCAGGTCGACGATGCTCGGCCCGTCCCCGCGCTCCGCCTCGGTCTGCTCCTCGGACGCCCGGCCGCCCAGCGACTGCGCGGCCCGCCGCAGCCGCTCGACCAGGGTGGCCGGGTCCACGTCGGCCTCGGCCAGGAAGGACTGGATCTCGCTCTCCAGGTGGTCGCGGAGCCAGGGCACGGCGGTGAACTGGGTGCGGTGGGTCTCCTCGTGCAGGCAGACCCAGAGCCGGAAGTCGTGCGGGTGCACGTCGAGCTCGCGCTCCACGTGGACGATGTTGGGGGCGACGAGCAGCAGCCGGCCGCTGGTGGCGCCCGGCAGCTCGGGCCCGGCGGGCGCGAAGGTCTCGTACTGGCCGAGCACCCGGGAGGAGAGGAAGCCGAGCAGCATGCCGACCTCGACGCCGGTGACCTTGCTGCCCATCGCGGTGAGCGCGCCCCCGCCTGGCATGGCGGCCCGCCGCTCGCGCATCCGGGACATCAGCGGGGCGAGCACCTCCCGGAAGCCGGCCACGTTGGCCCGCACCCACCCGGGCCGGTCCACCACCAGCACCGGCGTGTCCACCCCGCCCGCGTCCAGCTCGGTGAACTCCCGCACGTGCCGCTCCGAGGCGACGGCGTGCCGGCGCAGCTCGGCGACGACGGAACGGGCCTCGTCCCGGCTCACCTCGGGGCCGGGACGCAGCACCCGGGTGGCGGTGGAGACCGCCAGCTTCCAGTCGACCAGGTCCGTACCGCCGAGTGAGGTCATGCCCTCAACGGTACGGCGCCCCCCACCCCACGGCTAGCGGCCCAGGGGCGGGGCGGCTAGCCGGCCAGGGCGGCCAGCGCCGTGGCCGCCTCGTCGAGCGCGGCCTCGGCCGCCCGCGCGTCCGTGGTCTCGGAGGCGAGGAAGGCGAAGGCGAGCACCCGTCCTTCGCCGGTGGCGACCGTGCCGGCCAGGCTGTTGACGCCGGTCAGGGTGCCGGTCTTGGCGCGCACCAGGCCGGCGCCCTCCGTACCGGTCTCGCCGTCCGCGTACCGCTCGGACAGGGTGCCGGAGAAGCCGGCCACCGGGAGGCCGGTGAGGGCGGCCCGCAGCTCCGGGCGCTCGGGGTCGGCGGCGACGGCGAGGGCCCGGGTGAGCAGGTCCGCGGTGACCCGGCCCTCGCGGTCGAGGCCGCTGGCGTCGACCAGCCGGGCGCCGTCCATGGGCAGCCCGAGCGCGTCGAGCCGGCCGTTGAACGCGGCGCTCGCGCCGCGGAAGTCGGCCGGCTGGTCGCTGGCGATCGCGGTGTGCCTGGCCAGCGCCTCGGCGAGGTCGTTGTCGCTGTTGACCAGCATCCGCTCGACCAGCGAGGAGGTCGGCGCGGAGCGGTGGACGGCCAGTTCCTCGGCGTCCTCCGGCGCGGTGCGCCTGGCCGGGTCGCGGCCCTCGGCGGCCTCGGCGCTGATGCCGCCGGCGTCCGCCAGGGCCGCGGCGAAGGCGGTGGCGGCGTCGGCCGCCGGGTTGTCGGCGCGCGGCGCGGGGCCCCTGGTGCTGTCGTCGAGGCGGCCCTCGTTCAGCTGGAGCGGGGTGATGACGGCGATGTTGTCGTTCACCCCGATCGGGTGACGCTGCTCGCGCGGGTAGAGCGAGACGTCGTAGGCGACCTCCTCGGCCGTGAGCCCCTGGTCGGCCAGGGCGCGGGCGGTGTCCATGGCGAGGTCGTCGAGGTCGTCCGCGGTGAGGGTGGGGTCGCCGCCGCCGACCAGGACGACGCTCTTCCGCTCCTCGTCCCAGCGGACGGTGGTGGCGAGACGGTGGTCGGGGCCGAGCGCGTCCAGGGCCGCCACGGCGGTGATGATCTTGATCGTTGAGGCGGGGGCGCGGCTGGTGCCCGCGCGCTCGGCGTACAGCGACTCGCCGGACGACAGGTCGATGACGGCCGCGGCGACGTCCTTGCCGAGCGCCGGGTCGCGCAGCAGCGGCCGCAGCACGCGCTCCACCACGGCGGCGGTGGGCTCCGCGCCCTCGCCGTCCAGCGGCACCAGGACCGGCTGCACCCCGGGCACGGTGCCGGCCACCCGCTCGCCGTCCCCGGTGTCCGCGTCCCGCCGGACGTCGGCGGCGGTCGCCTGGTCGCGCTCGGCGGTGCGCCGGCCGGAGTCCCAGGGGCCGGCGAGGGCGACGAGCACCGAGGCGATCGCCAGCCCGGCCGCGCCGGCGGCGGCGACGAGGCGCCAGATCGCCTGCTGTTCCCGGAGGTTGGCACGGACGAACCGCAGCACCACCTCGAGCTTCTCCGCCGTCCTCCGCACCACGGACCAGCCCCTTTCGCGAGCAGACACCGCCGTGAGGGACACTTAACCACCTGTCGCGTGCATAGATCGGTTAAGGAGACCCCCAGTGGAGTTCGACGTCACCATCGAGATTCCGAAGGGTTCGCGGAACAAGTACGAGGTGGATCACAAGACCGGACGCATCCGTCTGGACCGCCACCTCTTCACCTCGACGGTCTACCCGGCCGACTACGGCTTCGTGGAGGGGACGCTCGGCGAGGACGGCGACCCGCTGGACGCCTTGGTGCTGCTCGACGAGCCCACCTTCCCCGGCTGCCTGATCCAGTGTCGGGCGATCGGCATGTTCCGGATGCGGGACGAGGCGGGCGGCGACGACAAGCTGCTGTGCGTGCCGGCGTCCGACCCTCGGATGGAGCACCTGCGCGACATCCACCACGTGAGCGAGTTCGACCGGCTCGAGATCCAGCACTTCTTCGAGGTCTACAAGGACCTGGAGCCGGGCAAGTCGGTCGAGGGCGCCAACTGGGTGGGCAGGACCGAGGCGGAGGCCGAGATCGAGGCCTCGTTCAAGCGCGCGGTGGACGCCGGCGAGGGCCACCACTGACGCGTCGCTCCTGACGGCGCGCCGCACCCGTTGTGAGAGGCTGGGGGCAGAGCCACGACCGGCTCCTGGACGAGGTGCGCCGTACCCAGCCCCACGACAAGACGGCGCGGGGAGTCGTGTCCGTCATGGCGTGGATTCTTCTCGTGATCTCCGGTGTGCTCGAGGCCGTCTGGGCGACGGCGCTCGGCAAGTCCGAGGGGTTCAGCAAGCCGGTGCCGACCGTGGTCTTCGCGGTCGGCCTCGTGCTCTCGATGACCGGCCTCGCGCTGGCGCTGCGGACCCTGCCGGTGGGCACCGGGTACGCGGTGTGGGTCGGCATCGGCGCGGTGCTGACCGCCGGATACGGGATGGCCTTCGAGGGCGAGCCGGCGTCGCTGCTGAAGGTGGCGCTGCTCGCCGGCATCGTCGGCTGCGTGGTCGGCCTGAAGCTGGCGCACTGAGGGGGCTGCTTCAGAAGCCGCGGGTGCGCTTGGCGCCGCGGCGGCCGATCGGCGTGGTGAGCCCGGGGGTTCCGATGAACAACCGGGCCATCTCGCTGCCCAGGTTCACTCCGACGGCGATGGCGAGTGCCAGCGTGATCGCGGTGAGCAGGTTCTGGATGCCGGCGTCCACGTCGCCCTGGGCGAAGCCGAGCAGGCCGAGGTAGACCGCGCCACCGGGCAGCAGCGGGCCGATCGCCGCGGTCACGTAGGGCAGCGACGAGGTGAACCGGTAGCGGGACTCGAGCTGGCCGAAGAGGCCGACCATGCCCGCGCCGACGGCGGTGGCCGCGAACGGCGAGAGGCCGGCCGTGTCGTGCATCGCGCCGTAGACCAGCCAGGCGACGCCGCCGTTGACGGTGGCGGGGATGATCGTGTGGCGGGCCTGCTGGAGCAGCACGCAGAAGGTGAGCGAGAGCAGCAGCGCGGCGGCCAACTGGACGCCGGGGCGGGTGGCGCGCTGGACGACCTCGGGCTCCAGGCTCACCCCCGAGGTCTCGCCGACGTAGAGCACGGCGAGCACCCCGCAGACGATGCCGACACTGAGGTAGACCACCTCGAGCAGACGGGCCGATGCCGTCAGGTAGTAGCCCGTGAGGCCGTCCTGGACGCCGGCGACCAGCGCCCGGCCGGGGATCACCGCGAACAGGCCGCCGGTGACCATGGCCGCGGCCTGGATCTCACCGGAGCCCGAGGTGTGGCCGGCCGCCCAGGCGACGCCCACCAGCGCCGGCGCCATCGCGGCGGCGGCGAACTGGTAGAACTCCGGCAGCCCGCGGCTGGCCGCCAGCCAGGCCAGCCGGTCGCCGAGCATGGCGCCCAGGGCGGCGAGCAGGAAGACCTGCCAGTTGCCGCCGACCAGGGTGCTGGCGGCGCCGGCCAGCAGCCCGCTGGCGATGGTCAGCTGCCACTTGGTGAACGGGTGCCGGTTCCGCCGGATGGTGGCGAGCCGGCCGTAGGCCTCCTCGAGCGAGACCTCGCCCGAGGAGATGTCGTCCACCAGTTGGAAGACGGCGGCCAGCCGGGTGTAGTCGGTGCCGCGCCGCCGGACGATGCGGCTGAGCGAGACCGGCGCCTCGACCAGCGAGGGCTGGTGGGTGATGGAGATCAGGGTGAAGGTGACCGTGGCCTCGCAGCGGTCGAGCCCGTAGGCGTGGACCACCCCGAACATCGCGGCCTCGACGTCCTCCGCGCCCTCGCCGCCGGCCAGCAGCAGCTCCCCGATACGCAGCGTCAGGTCAAGCACCCGGGGGACGGCCGGTGGCGCCTCCTCCCCCTCCCTGGGCACGTACTCGGGGGCCGGCCGCTCGGCCAGCGGCAGTCGGACAATGCTGCGCATCCGGTCCTGCCAGTAGGTGCCGCGGCCGGCCTCGAGGCCGGGGACCCGGGGTATGCCCTGGGCCGGGGTGAACTCGCTGCGCTGCGGGGCGCGCGGCGGAACGGTGAGGCCCTCGGGGACCGCGAACTCGGAGCTCGGGTGGTCGCTCTCCGGCGGGGGCAGCTCGAGCCCCTCGGGAACGGCGAACCCGGAGCCTGTCTCCTGATCCGTCGCTTCCTCGCCACCCACGCCGATCCCGCTCCTCCCTCACGCCTGGTGGGGCCCTCCGGAAGGCCCTCGCCGCAGCATAAGGTCATTCCGGTGGATTCGCCCGACCGGAGTGCCGCTCCGCGTTCGCCAGGATCGCGGCCCGCAGATAGGCGGCGAGACCGGGCCTGACGGCGTCGATGGTGCGGGTGAAGCGCTCGTCCGCGACATACATCTCGCCGAGGCGGGTGTGCATGTCGTGGCCGCACTCGTAGAAGTTCCGCGTGATCCCCAGCCGGTGCTCCTCGGCCGCCGCCATGGCCTCGGCCGAGTCGGGCGCCGCGCCCGACTCCAGCAGGGCGACGAGGCGGGCGTTCAGCTCGTCTCCCTCGGCCTTGATCCGCTCCCAGTCCTCCTTCCGGTAGCCGGCGGCCCTGCGCCGCGACACCCGGTACGCCTCGGTGTCGCTCCAGCGCTGCTCGGCCTCTGCCGCGTGCTCCGCGGGATCGAAGTCGCCGAAGACCTCGAACCGCTCCTCGGGGGTGAGGTTGATGCCCATCTTCCGTGCCTCCATGGCTTGTTCGACGGCCGTGGCCATGGCGCGCAGCCGCTCGATCCGCTCGGTGAGCAGCGCGTGCTGGCGGCGCAGGTGCTCCTGCGGGTCGGCGGCCGGGTCGTCGAGCAGGGCGGCGATCTCCTCCAGCGGGAAGCCGAGCTCCCGGTAGAAGAGGATCCACTGCAGCCGGTCCAGATCGGCGTCCCCGTAGCGGCGGTGGCCGGCACGGGTGCGCTCGCCGGGCACCAGCAGCCCGATCTCGTCGTAGTGGTGCAACAGTCGCACCGTGACCCGAGCGAACCCGGCGACCTGCCCCACCGAATAGCTCACGTCCGTCTCCTTTCCCGTCCCGAGCCACGGTCCGCCATCACGTGGCGTGAGGTGCAAGCCCGGGCATCACCGCTACGCGTCCCGGCCGCGCAGCACCGCGTAACCCGCCGCCAGCGCCGCCGCCGACCAGCCCAGCAGCACGGCGACCGCGACGCCGGGCCCGTAGGGCTCGTGGTCCTGGGTGATCAGCACCAGGCCCGCGGTCGACGGCAGGTGATCGGCGACGGCGGCCAACCACCCGGCGCCGATGGCCCGCAGCAGCTGGGGCACCGCCAACTGCAGCAGCACCAGGCCGGTGATCGCGCCCGCCGCGCTGCGCAGCATGGTGCCGGTGCCTATGGCCATCAGGGCCAGCGCGGACAGATAGCCGCCGGTGCCCGCCGCGGCCGCCACGGCGTCGGCGGCGGTGAACTCACCGTACTCGCGCATCACCGGGGCGGCGCAGGCCGTGCCCAGGGCGCTGAGCAGCACGCCGAGCACCGCCGCCACCGCGGCGACCACGGCCGCCTTGCCGAGCAGCAGGCGCCAGCGGACCGGGACGCTCTGCAGCGAGGTGCGGATGGATCCGCTGGCGTACTCGCCGGTGACGGCCAGGGTGGCCGGCACGAGGACGGCGAGCTGGGCGACCATCAGCGCGTCGGCGACCGCGTGCGGCGCGGGCCGAGCGGTTTCGAACCCGTTCTCCGCGCTGGCGAAGGCCGACATGCCGACCACGACCGACGCGGCGGCGGTGAGCAGCCCGGCGGCCACCAGGCTCCACCAGGTGGAGCGCACGCTCACCAGCTTGGTCCACTCGAAGGCGATCGCTCCCCTCATGCCGGCTCACGCTCCCCGTACTCGACGCTGCTCTCGGTCAGCTCCATGTATGCCTCCTCCAACGAGGCCCGGCGCTGGCTGAGCTCGTGCACGGGCACCCGGTGCCGGAAGGCGAGCTCGCCGATCCCGGCCAGGTCGCCGCCGAGAACCAGCGCCTCGTCGCGGCCCCCACCGTCCGCCGCGCGCACGGTCAGCCCCGCCGCGGCCAGGTGCGGGAGCAGCTCGCCGAGGCGTGGGCTGCGGATCCGGACCGCGTTCGTGGAGCTGCGCTCGATGATGCTGGCCACGGGTGCGTCCGCTATGAGGCGGCCGCGCCCGATCACCACCACGTGGTCGGCCGTCTCCTGCATCTCGCTCATCAGGTGGCTGGAGAGGAAGACGGTGCGCCCCTCGGCTGCGAGGGAGCGGATCAACTCCCGCAGCCAGCGCACCCCGTCCGGGTCGAGGCCGTTGACCGGCTCGTCGAGCAGCAGCACCGGGGGGTCCCCGAGGAGGGCGGCGGCGATGCCGAGCCGCTGACGCATGCCGAGCGAGAAGGAGCCGACGCGGCGGCCGGCCACCGCCGCCAGCCCGACGGTGTCGAGCACCGCGGTGACCCTGGCCGCCGGGATGCCGTTGCTCCGGGCCATGCCGGTCAGGTGGGCGCGGGCCGAGCGGCCCGGGTGCGCGGAGCGTGGGTCGAGCAGGGCACCGGCCTCGCGCAGCGGGTGGCGCAGCTCCGCGTACGGCCGGCCGTTGACCAGGGCCCGGCCCGCGGTGGGCGCGTCCAGGCCCA
Organism: Streptomyces sp. NPDC127098; assembly: GCF_042722465.1. Taxonomy (NCBI): domain Bacteria; kingdom Bacillati; phylum Actinomycetota; class Actinomycetes; order Kitasatosporales; family Streptomycetaceae; genus Streptomyces; species Streptomyces sp. NPDC127098. Next base: position 68,595 of record NZ_JBHXFJ010000009.1, on the reverse strand, counting down.
TGACCATCCGCATCGTGGTGGACTTCCCGGCGCCGTTGGGCCCGAGGAAGCCGGTGACGCGGCCCGGCTCGATCTCCAGCGAGAGGGCTTCGACCGCCGTTCTCGCTCCGTACTTCTTGGTGAGGTCACGCATGCTGATCATGTCGCCGAGGCTAGGAACGGGGCGCCGGGCGGCGCTGCCGTCGTTCGTCAGGAAACGACCTGACTTTCGTCAGTAACGCAGAGCGACGGCCTCTTGTTAGCGTGCCCGCCATGAAGGCCTGGTTTGTTCTGATCCTCCTCGCGCCGCTGGCGCTCGACACGGAGGGAGCCCGCCCGCTCCCGACGGTCGCGGCGGCGGTGACGATAGTGCTGGGCGGCGTGGTCAGCCGCCGGGCGCCGACGCTGGGGCTGACGGCCGCCGGGGTGCTGGGGATCTTCGTCGTGGTGGACGGGGTGAGCCCCGGGGCGCCACTGAGCGCCGCCGTCCTGCTCAGCCTCCTGGCCGGGCGGTACATGCGGCACCTGTTGCGCGCCCAGTTCGCCTTCGCCGCCGCGGCCAGCGCCGGCATGGCGCACGCCGGGGCCAACGGCGACCTCAGCGGCTGGATCGTCATCCTGCTCACCCAGTTCGGCACGGCCGTGCTGCCGTGGTGGGCCGGCACCTGGTGGCGGCAGCGCGCCGAGTTGATGCGGGCGGGCTGGGAGCGTGCCGAGCAGGCGGCGGAGCAGGCCAGGTCGCGCGAGCGGGCCAGGATCGCGCAGGACATGCACGACTCGCTGGGGCACGAGCTGAGCCTGATGGCCCTGACGGCCGGCGGTCTCGAGCTGTCGCCGGGGCTGAGCGAGGAGCAGCGCGCGATGGCGACGCGACTGCGCGAGGGCTCGGTGGCGGCCACCGAGCGCCTGCACGAGGTGATCGGCCTGCTGGGGCAGGGTGAGGAGCCGACCGGGGACGAGATCCCGGATCTGGTGGAGCGGGCGCGGCGCTCGGGGGTGTCGGTCGAGCTGCGCGAGGATGGCCGGCCCGAGGAGTGGGGCGCGCCCGTCCTGCGGCACGCGGCCCGGCGAGTGGTGCAGGAGGCGCTGACCAACGCGGTCAAGCACGCCCCGGGGTCGCGCATATCGGTCCGGGTGGCCCACTCGGCGGCCGAGTCGGTCGTCGCGGTGACCGACACGGGTTCCCCGGGCGACACTGAGCCCGCTTCCCCACCGGTCGGCAGTCGCACGGGTCTGATCAGCCTCGACGAGCGGGTCCGGCTGGCCGGGGGCACATTGCGGGCTGGGCCGCTGGGATCGGGTTTCGAGGTCGTCGCACGGCTGCCGCGCACTCCGCCCGACAGCGCCACGGTGCCGCCGGAGCGGGCGTCCAGCCCGGCCGAGTTGGTGGCGGCTCAGCGTCGGGCGCGGCGGGATCTGCTGCGGACCTCGGCCCTGCCGATAGGGCTCGGCTTCGCCCTGATGGTGGCGTTGTTCACCGTCTACACGGTCACGGTGATGCGGACCTCCCTGGGCCCGGACGAGTTCGACCGGCTGCGGCTCGGGCAGGAGCGGGTGGAGTTCGCGTCCGTGCTGCCGCACTCGATCAGCGCGCCGCCGCCGGTGCTGGCCGAGCCGCCGATACCGGCCGGGGCCACCTGCGAGTACTACCGGGCCGGGCACAACCTGGTGGACTTCTCGGAGACGATGTTCCGGCTGTGCTTCGAGGACGGGGTGCTGGTGGCCAAGGACACGTTGCGAAGGGGCGACTGATGGGGGGAGCGAGATGGTTCGGGTCCTGATCGCCGACGACGAGGCGATGATCCGCGCCGGGATCCGGGCGATCCTGGCCACCGATCCGGCGGTGGAGGTGGTGGCGGAGGCCGCCGACGGGCGGGAGGCGGTGGAGCTGGCCCGCCGGCACCGGCCCGACGTGGCGTTGCTGGACATCAGGATGCCCGGCTCGGACGGGCTGACCGCGCTGGGGCAGCTGCGGCAGTTGTTGCCGGACACCGGAGTGGTCATGCTCACCACGTTCGGCCAGGACGAGTACATCAGCCGGGCGTTGGACCTCGGGGCGGCCGGCTTCCTGTTGAAGGCCTCGGACCCACGGGAGTTGATCGCCGGGGTGCACGCGGTGGCGGAAGGCGGGGCGTCTCTCTCGCCGCGGGTCGCCCGCCGGGTGATCGGCGAGTTGCGGCAGGGGACGAGCGCGCGGGACCGCGCGCGGGAGTTGGTGGCCACGTTGAGTGAGCGGGAGCGGGAGGTGCTGGCGCTGATCGGAGCCGGCCTGTCCAACGCGGAGATCGGCCGGCGGCTGCATCTCGTCGAGGGGACGATCAAGGCCTATGTCAGCACGGTGCTGACCCGGCTCGGGGTGCGCAACCGGGTGCGGGCGGCGATCGTCGCGTACGAGGCCGGTCTGGTCGCGGACGCCTCGGCCCCCGGCGAGGCCGGGGGCCGGGCGGGCGGTTGAGACGGATAGACCTAGTCGTTCAGCCGGGAGAAGCGCCGCATGGCCAGTGGGGCGCAGAGAGCGAGGAGGACCAGGGGCCAGACGACGGCCAGGAGGACGGGGTGGGTGGCGGCCCAACTGTCGCCGGTCCAACCACGGTTGCCGAAGAGTTCGCGGGCGGCTCCGGCCGTGGCGGACATCGGGTTCCACTCGGCGATCGCCCCCATCCACCGGGGCATGGTGTCCGGTGAGGTGAAGGCGTTGGACAGGAAGCCGACCGGCCAGACGAGGATCTGCACGGTCTGCACCATCTCCGGCCGGCCGGCGACCAGACCCAGGTAGATGCCGACCCAGAGCATGGCGAAGCGCAGCAGCAGGAGGAGGCCGACGGCAGCCAGGGCCTCGGCGAGGCCGCCGTGCCAGCGCCAGCCGATGGCGAGGCCGGCGCAGATCATCACCAGCAGGCCGGCCGCCGACTCGAGCATGTCGAGCAGGCTACGGCCGACCAACACGGAGGAGGGAGCGATGGGCATGGACCGGAAGCGGTCCAGGACGCCGCGGTTGATGTCCTGAGTGAGCGCGACCATGGTCGATTCCAGGCCGAAGGCCATGGTGAGCGCCAGCATTCCGGGCACCAGGAACTCGGTGTAGTCGCCGCCGCCCGGGACGGCCATGCCGCCGCCGAGGAAGTAGGCGAACATCACCAGCATCATCACCGGGAAGAGCAGCCCGGTGGCGACGGTGCCGGGGCGGCGGGCCCAGTGGGCCAGGCCGCGGCGGGTCATGGTGACCGAGTCGGTGACGGCCCGGGTCAGCCGGCCCATGGGCGGTGCGATGGGGGAAGCCGTGGTGGTCATGCGGGCGCCTCCGTGCGGTCATGGGTGCGGTCGGCCGGGTTTCCGGACGAGGCGTCGGACGAGTCGCCGGACGAGTCGCCGGTCAGGTGGAGGAAGACCTCGTCCAGCGTCGGGCGGCGCAGGGCGATGTCCTCCGCGTCGATGCCGGCGGCGCCGAGGGCACGCACCGTCTCGGCGAGGGCGGCCATCCGGTCGGTGACGGGCGCGCTGACCAGTCGCCGGTCCGGGTCGGTGTGGGTCCCGGCGGCGCGGGCGGCCATGCCGACCACGGCCGCGGCCTCGGTGAGCCGGTCCTGGTTCCGCACCACGACGTCGATGCGGTCGGCGCCGATCAGCGCCTTGAGTTCGTCCGCGGTGCCCTCGGCGATTCGGCGACCGCGGTCGATCACCGAGATGCGGTCGGCGAGTTGGTCGGCCTCCTCCAGGTACTGGGTGGTGAGCAGCACGGTGGTGCCGCCTCCGGCGAGGGACCGGACGGCCTGCCACACCTCGGTGCGGCCGCGTGGGTCGAGGCCGGTGGTCGGCTCGTCGAGGAAGAGCACCTCGGGCCTGGTGATCAGGCTGGCGGCCAGGTCGAGCCGGCGGCGCATGCCGCCGCTGTACTGGCCGACGGCCCGCCCGCCGGTGTCCGCCAGGTCGAAGCGCTCCAGCAGCTCGGTGGCGCGCCGGGCGGCGCCGCGGCCGCCCAGGTGGTAGAGCCGGCCGAACAGCTCCAGGTTCTGCCGTCCGCTCAACTCCTCGTCGAGCGCTGCGTGTTGGCCGAGGAGTCCGATGCGGTAGCGGACCTCGTCGGGGTGGGGGGGCCCCGCGGGGGCCGCCCCCCCCCCGGTGGGCGGCTTCGGGGGCGGCAACCCCGCCCCCCCCACCCGCCA
>NZ_JBHXFJ010000009.1:54863-64443 GCF_042722465.1 Streptomyces sp. NPDC127098 | reverse complement strand
TTGCCCTCCCTACCCTATTTCTCCTGCGCCGGGGTGGCGGTTGCTCGCCCCTCCCGTTGTCGGCGGGCGCGTGGGGGGGGGCGCCCCCCCTCGGGCGCCCCCCCCCCCCACGGCTCGGCCGGCGGTGGGGCGCAGCAGGGTGGTGAGGATGCGGACCGCGGTGGTCTTGCCGGCGCCGTTGGGGCCGAGCACGCCGTGCACGGTGCCGGCCTCGACGGTCAGGTCGAGGCCGGCCAGGGCGGTCTTGGTGTTCGGTCCCCGGCCGTAGACCCTGGTCAGGTCCTCGGTCAGGATCGCGTGATCGGGCACGCGTACCTCCCCGGTGGGTGAGACGATGGGCTAGTCAAATTTGATGAGTAGCGAGCGGCCGAGGCTAACTCGCCCAGCGGGGGTAGTCAAACTTGATTAGCCAGGCCGGTGAGAGACTGCGCCCCAGGACACAGATCCGCGGGGAAACGCAAGGGGAAGGACGGCAGTGATGTCGGTCATTCGGCTCCTGGTGCTTGGCGCGGTGCGCCAGCACGGGCGGGCGCACGGCTATCAGGTGCGGAACGACCTGGAGTTCTGGGGCGCCCACGAGTGGTCGAACGCCAAGCCGGGATCGATCTACCACGCGCTCAAGCAGATGGCGAAGCAGGGCCTGCTCATCGCCCACGAGACGGCGCCCAGCCCGGCCGGCGGGCCGCCGCGCACCGAGTACGAGCTGACCGACGCCGGCGAGGAGGCGTACCTCGACATGCTGCGGGAGTCACTGCGCGCGCACGACCAGCGCATCGACGTGCTGACCGCGGGCGTGGGGTTCATCGTCGACCTCCCGCGCGAGGAGGCGATCGAGCTGCTACGGGAGCGGGTGGCGGCGCTCGACGGGTGGCGCGAGGAGGTCGAGAAGCACTGGACCCCGGCGCCCACCCCCGCGGAGTGGGGTCACATCGGCGAGATCATGCGGCTCTGGGTGCAGAACTCCGCCAGCCAGGCCGAGTGGACCCGCGGGCTCATCGACCGGCTGAGCGCGGGCGCCTATGTCATGGCCGGCGAGGGCCAGCGGAGCGTCGACGTGCTGCCGCACGGCATGGCCAACCCCTTCGCCTGACGCCGCCGGGGACCGCCCCGGCTCAGATCTCCCGGCGCATCCCGGCCAGCAGGTCCCTGGTGCCCTCGGGGCTGAGCGCGAACTCGGCGAGCCGGTCGAGCACCACCTGGTAGGCCGCGACCTCCTCGCGCTTGTCCAGGTAGAGCGCGCCGGTCAGCTGCTCCAGGTAGACCAGGTCGGACAGCTCACGCTCGGCGAAGCGCAGCAGCGTGAACGCCCCCGACTCGGCCACGTGGCCGCCCTGCGCGAACGGCACCACCTGGAGGGTGACGTTCGGGTAGTCGGCGAAGTCGAGCAGCGCGTCCAGCTGCTCCGCCATGACCTCGCGGCCACCGTGGTGCCGGCGCAGCGCCGACTCGTCGAGCACGCAGTGCAGGTGCGGCGCGCTCTCGGACACCAGCAGCTTCTGGCGGGCGAGCCGCAACGCGATCCGCCGGTCCACCTCGCTGCGCGGCAGCCGCCCCTTGTGCCCGCCGACCACCACGGCGTGCGCGTACGCCTCGGTCTGCAACAGGCCGTGCACGAACTGGAGTTCGTAGGTGGCGATCCGCTCGGCCGCCGCCTCGAGACCGATGTACGTCTGGAACCAGCTGGGCAGCACGTCGTTGTAGCTGTGCCACCAACCCGCCTGCCCGGAGGAACGGGCGAGGCCGAGCAGCGGTTCGCGCTCGGCCTCGTCGGTCACCCCGTAGAGCGTGAGAAGATCGGCCACGTCGCGCGGTTTGACGCTGACTCGGCCGAGCTCCATTCTGCTGATCTTGGACTCGGAGGCGCGGATCGAGTAGCCGGCCTCCTCGCGGGTGACGCCGCACGCCTCGCGCAGCCGGCGCAGCTGCGAGCCCAGGAGGATGCGCCGGACCATCGAACCGCCGGCTCCCTCGGGAGGGTTGGCGACCCCGGTCGCCCCCGCGCCGGCGCTCTCCGCCATCCGTTGAGAACTCATGAGACTCACTGCCCTCCACCTCCGACCGCAGAAGTCTGCCACGAACGCGTCTCATTCGGTGTGCGCATGATTACAGTCCATCAAATTTTTTCGTGCACGTGCATCTGCCCTTGCATTTGCCGTAAGCCTTGGGAAGCATGAGCTCTACGCGCTGGGAACCGGTGCGTCAGCTTGGCCTCGCCGCGCCCAACAGCGCCTGGCGGGGTTGGGAGGACCGGACACGACGTCGGGCCCCCGACGACAGCAGTGCCGCCGCCGCAACGCCAGGAGTGCCGCGCCATGGGGACCAGAGGAACGCCCATGCTGGACCAGTTAGGGCAACCCTTTCCGCCCGTAGACCTGCGGACGCTCTCCGGCACGGCCACCCTCGGCCTGACCCAGCGCCCCGAATCGGTGCGCCGCGCACGGGACTTCACCCGCAACACGCTGCAGGGCTGGCGGCTGCCGCAGCACTTCGACGCCGTGGGCCTGGTCGTCTCCGAGTTGGTCACCAACGCGCTCCGGCACGGCCTCGGTCGCCCCGTCGTCCCGGCCCAGTCGCACGCGGAGCCGGTCGCGCCGATCGCGGTCGCCCGCCCGCTGGTCGAGCTCGAACTGATGCGGTGCTCGGGCCGGGTGATATGTGCGGTGCAGGATCCGAGTGGCGCCCTGCCGAGGTCGTCGAACCCGATGGACGGCGCGGCCGAATCGGGTCGGGGGCTGCACCTGGTGGAGTGTTTCAGCGACGGCTGGGGCTGGCGGATGCTCGCCGGCGGCCGCGGCAAGGTGGTCTGGGCGGCCTTCCAGACCAGCTGAGAGCCCTCTCGACCAGAGACTTCCCGACGGGGACCGGGTACCGGCCGGCCCATGGCCGCCGGTCCCGGTCGTCGAGCCGCCTGATCAGCCGGACACGAGATCGTTCACCAACTCGTCACCAACTCGTTCACGAGATCAGGTGGTCGAACTCCCCGTCCTTGACGCCGCGCAGCAGCGCCTCGACCTCCGCCGGCGTGTATACCAACGCCGGCCCTTCGGGAAATCGGGAGTTGCGAACGGCAACATCCCCACTGGGCAACTTCGCGAATTCCGCGCAGGTTCCCTGAGAGTTGCTGTGGCTGCTCTTCAGCCACACCACGTCCCGGAGTTCGTGCGCGGCAATGCCGTTGTACGCGTCGGGCACTGGACTCTCCCGGGTCGTGCTTGTGGTGCAACGATGTGCAACAGGAGTCACATGCGTCATCAACAGGCGCTTGGGACTCAACTGACCCAGATACTAACGTCGTTCAATTGCATCTGCACGCGCGAATGCACGTGCACGACAGGGCGTCGCCGCCCCGTCACAACAAATGGTCCGTGCCATTGCTGAGACGGTGGGGCGAGCCATCCGGTTCCATCGCATCCGCCGGAAATAGGTTCAGCACAGGGCAAGCGAGCCACCACGGCCCGCGTGCCCCGTGAGGTGCGTCACGCTTCACCTTGGCCGCCGCTACGACACCGGGTCGAGCAGTTCGTCGAACGCCGACGCCAGCTCCCGCCAGGCCGCCCGGCCGCCCGCGTACTCGGCGTCCGTCAGCAGGCAGGCGCGCAGCCGCGCCCGCAGCCCCTCCCGGTCCAGGCCGGGGGCCGTGAACACCAGGTGCTGCACCCGGTCCCCCACCTCCGGGTCCCAGTCCATCGCGGCGGCCACCCGGCGCACCGCCGGCGCCATCTCCCAGGCCGCGTCCGGCACGGCCGCCAGCCAAGGACCCACGTTGTCCACGCACAGCGCCCCGCCCGCGGCGTCCCAGGAGAGCAGCGTGTCCGGCCGGTCGGCCAGCCAGAACCGGCCCCGGCTGCGCGGCGCCGCGCACGTCAGCTCCTCGAGCGCCGCGTACAGCCGCTCCGGGTGGAACGGCCGCCGGTGCCGCCACACCACGGTGGTCACGCCCGCCTCGTCCGCCTCCTGCGGCAGCAGCGCGCTCGCCGGGTGCTGGCGGGCCGCCGCGGCCTCGACGTCGAAGCCGGAGGACGCGAGCCGCGGGAACTCCGGGTCGGCGACCAGGATCCGTCTCGCCGTGGGGTGCAGCTGCGTCAGCAGCGCCCGGTCCAGGTCGTCGGCCGGCTGGTCGCCGCCGACCAGCGCGAGGGTCGGCGCGTACTCCAGCTGTCGCGCCCAGGTGTCGGCGACCGTCCGCTGGTCGGTCCGCGCCGTGGCCAGGCCGACCTCGGCCAGGTCGTCGCCGTTGGCCAGGTAGGGCAGCGCCAGCGCCGGGTCGACGGCGGTGAGGACGCCGGTGAGCAGCAGCCGGCCGGAGCCGTGGGTGGCGATCACCTCGGCCATGGAGCGCGCCTCGACCGAGTCCCACAGCTCGACCACCGCCAGCCGGCACCGGCCGTCCTCGGCGAGCCGCAGCAGCTCGGGCACCAGGTCCTCGCGCAGCGCGCAGCAGGCGCAGTCGTTGACCAGCGGGGTCTGACCGGTGCCCAGCGTGGCCCCGGCGTCCCGCACCAGGCGAGTGACCATGCCGGTGGCCGCGGCCCCGGTCAGGTCATGGTGCAGGGCGACACTGCCCGGCACCCCCGTGAGCAGCCGCCGCACGGCGGTGCGGCGGGCGTCGGCGTGCAGTCCGCCGACGATGACGACCGGCAGCATCAGCTCTCCTCATCCTTCTTCTTGCTGTAACGGCGCTCGAATCGCTCGACGCGCCCCTCGGTGTCCACCACGCGCCGGTTGCCCGTGTAGAACGGGTGACTGGCCGACGAGGTCTCGACGTCGACCACGGGGTAGGTGCGGCCGTCGTCCCACTCGATCGTCTCGTCACTGTCCGCGGTCGATCGGGTGAGGAACGCGTAACCGGCGACCCGATCGCGGAAGACGACGGGGCGGTACTCGGGGTGTGTCCCGGATTTCATGGCTGACCTCCCTCTCTCCGGTGCAGCGCGGGCTCGGGGCCAGGTACGGGTACCCGATCCGCGCCGAGGATCCCAGCGGCCGGCCGCCAGTCTAGCGAAACGGAAACCATTTTCATTAAGAAGAGGATCACACCGCTGCGGCCGCGCCTCGGGAGAAATCCCGCCGAACGGCGACGGGTCATGAAACACGCCGTCATCTGCCCCTGGAAAGCCGTCGATGTCGTTATCGAACGCATGACCCGCTGTGCGCCGAATGGCCGTTAGGCTGTTCGCCCTCCGAGGAGATGATCAAGGGAACACCGTCATGGAACCGCACCCCACCGCCCCGTCCGAGCTCGGCTCGCTGCCCACCGCCCCCCTCATGACCAGGGACTACGAGACCCGCCCCGCGCTGGTCTACGAGCGGCTGCGCACCGCCCACGGGCCGGTGGCCCCGGTCGACCTGTACGGGGTCCCCGTGTGGCTGGTGATCGGCTACCACGAGGTCACCCGGGTGCTGCGCGACGAGTCCGTCTTCAAGGTCGACCCCGGCCACTGGCGCGACCTGCGGGAGGGGCGGGTCCCCGAGGAGTGGCCCATGCTCGCCGGCTACCGGGTCGACCACCTGCTGCACCAGGACGACGAACGGCGAGCCGCCACCCGCGCCGCGGTCGAGTCGGCGCTGCGCCCCTTCCAGGACCCGGACCAGCCGCAGGCCCTGGAGCTGCGGCGGGCGGTCGAGCGGCACGCGGACGAGCTGATCGCCCTCTTCACCGCCGGCGGCTCCAGCGGATTCGTCGACCTCTCCCTCCAGTTCGCGCGCCCGCTGCCGCTGATGGTGCTCAACCGGCTCTTCGGCTTCCCGGTCGAGCGCGGCGACGACATGGTGATGGACGCCTGGCGGATGGCCGACGCGGCCCCCGACGCGGCCGAGGCCATCAGGCGGCTCGTCGCCGCGACGACCGAACTGGCCGCGTACAAGCGGGAGAACCCCGGCAACGACCTCACCAGCAGACTCATCGCCGCCGCGCCGGAACTGCCCGACGAACAGGTCGCCCTGGAGCTGTACGCGATCATCGTCTACTCCGACTACATCGGCCAGGCCGTCACCAACACCGTGCTAGAGGCGCTGGGCGGGGCGAGCGACCAGGCGTGGCAGAGCCTGCGCAGCGGCGACTACGGCGAGTTGGTCAACCGCGTGCAGATGGCCTCGCCGCCCTGGGCCAACCTGCCGCTGCGCTTCCCGGTCTCCGACGTGCGGCTCGGCCGCTACCGGATAGCGGCCGGCGATCCGGTGATGCCGTCCGTCGCCGCCGCGCACGGCGATCCGGTGTTCGCGGCCGCGCTGACCGACAACGGGCTCAAGAGCTCGCGGGCCCACCTGGCCTGGGGCGCGGGCGTCCACCACTGCCCGGCCCAGGAGCTCTCCGAGATGGTCGCCACGACGGCGGTCGCCCGGCTGCTCGACCACTGCGAGCTCGAACTGATGCTGCCGGTCGACCAGATCCCCTGGCGCTCCTCGCCCTACGCGCACGGCGTGAAGTCGCTCCCGGTCCGCTTCCGCCTGCTGGCGGGCGCCGCCCCGCTGCCGGTCGTCGACACCACGCCGCCGCCCACCGCGACGGCCGCGGAGACCGCGCCCCCGGCGGCGCAGCGGTCCCGCTCCCGCCTCTGGCGCTTCCTGGCCGGCCTCGCCTCCCGCCAACAGCCGCCAGCCTGAGCCGGGGTGGCCTGCCGGGGGCAGGTCGGGCGTGATGGTATCGGCCGCATGGCTGAGCCGCGCCGCGTGCTGATCGTCGCCTACGACGACGCGCAGATCCTCGATGTCGCCTCCCCGAGCGGGGCCCTCGACATCGCCAACCACTACCGACCCACCCCGCCCTATGCCGTCGAGTTGGGGACGCTCGGCGGCGGGGCGGTGCGGAGCTCGTCCGGGATCGGCCTGGGGGGCGGGCAGCGACTCGCCGACGTGCGCGGCCCCCTGGACACGCTGCTGGTGGTCGGCGGCCTCGGGCACGGGCCCGCCGCCGCGAGCCCCGCGCTGGTCGCGCAGATCCGGCGGCTCGCCACGGTGAGCCGCCGCGTCGCCGCCGTCTGCACGGGCACCTTCCTGCTGGCCGCCGCCGGGCTCGTGAACGGGCGGCGGGTGACCACGCACTGGCGGTTCGCCCCGCAACTCGCCGCCGACTACCCGGAGGTGGCCGTCGACCCGGGGCCGATCCACATCAGGGACGGCGACGTGTACACCTCGGGCGGCGTCACCAGCGCCCTCGACCTCACGCTGGCGCTCATCGAGGACGACCACGGCCCCACCCTCGCCAGGAACGTCGCCCGCGAACTCGTCACCTACCTGCACCGGCCCGCCGACCAGGCGCAGATCAGCATGTTCCTGTCCGCGCCGCCGCCCGGCGACCGGCTGGTGCGCGACCTCAACGGGTACATCGCCGCGCACCTGGCCGGCGACCTGTCGCCGGCCGCGCTCGCCGCCAGGGCCGGCGTCAGCACCCGCCACCTCACCCGCCTCTTCGCCGAACACCTCGGCACCACCCCGGCGCGCACCGTGCGCGCCATGCGCACGGAGGCGGCCGCGCACCTGACGCGCGCCAGCCGGCTGCCGCTCGACGCCATCGCGCGCCGCTGCGGCTTCGCCTCCGCCGCGACGCTGCGCCAGGCGTTCCTCGACCACTACGGCATGACCGGGGACACGATCCGCAGGATGACGGACATGCCCCGCCCACGGGCGGCCGCCGGACGCCAGACTCCGGCGCCATGAGAATCCACGCGACCCGCAGAACCGTGCTGGCCGGCGCCGCCGCCGCGACGGCGGCGGCAGCCGCCCCCTCCGTCGCCCAGGCCACGAGCCGGAACGCGACCGCCTCCCCGACCGCGGGGCGGGGCCCCCGCGTCGGCATCCTGCTCTACGACGGCTACAGCCTGCTCGATCCGACGGGTCCGGCCGAGATCCTGTCCCGGCTGCCGGGCGCCACCGTCACGATGATCGCCGAGCGCCGCGGCCCGGTCCGCACCGACACCGGCGACGTGGCCGTCATGGCCGACCGCTCCATCGCCGAGGTCGACCGCCTCGACGTGCTGCTGGTCCCCGGCGCCGGCAACCGCGGCACCGTCGGCGCGATGGAGAACCGGGCGCTTCTTGACTTCATCCGCCGCGTCGACCGCCACACCCGGTTCACGACCTCCGTCTGCACCGGCGCCCTCGTGCTGGCCGCCGCCGGGCTGCTCACGGCCGGGCAGCGCGCCACCACCTACTGGGCCTCGGCCGGCTACCTGGAGTCCGAGTTCGGCGTGGTCTACGTGCCGGAACGGTGGGTGCGCAGCGGCAAGCTGATCACCGCCGCCGGCGTCTCGGCCGGACTCGACATGTCCCTGTACCTGGCCGCCGAGCTCGCGGGCGACACCGTCGCCCAGGGCATCCAGCTGGCCGTCGAGTACGACCCGCGCCCGCCGTTCGACGCGGGCGACGCCAGCCAGGCCAGCCCCGAACTCAAGGCGCTGGCCCTGCGCTTGCTGGAGGAGTCGCAGACCTAGCCGGCGCTGAGCGGCGTCCGGCGGGCGCGCACCACGCGGTGGGTGATGCGCCAGCCGGCGGCCGTACGCGTCACCGTGTCCTCGTAGGTCACGCTGCCGACCGTGCCGTCCGAGCGGACGCCGAGGCCCTTGGAGCGGGCGAGCACCCGGTCGGCGGAGAGCTCGGTGAGCACGATGTTGGTCACGTGGTGGCCCACCGGGTTGAGCTCGCCCATCGACAGCGCCGCCTCCCGGATGGCGGCGAGCCCCTGGAGCGGGCCGCCGCCCAGGTCGGTGACGTCGTAGGTCACGTCGTCGGTGAACAGCTCGTCCAGACGGTCGAGTTCACCGGCGTCGACCAGGTGTCCGTGCAGCGAGACCAGATCGGTGACGGCGACGCGGTCCTCGGCGGTCAGTGCCATCCCATTCCTTCCGGAGCGCCGTGCCGGGGAGTCCCCCGTCCTTCCCCGGTACGGTACTCAGCCGCGGCCCGGCGGGCACGGCACTCGGCGCCCGGCACGCGCGCGGGTCGCCGCGAAGCCGTGGCGTCGACTATCCGCGTAGCGTCACTCTCCGCACGCGCGTGCCTCGTTTTTGTGACGATCGGCGGGGGCAGTCCTCCACCTGACCGACAGGCGGGCACAGAGCCCGCACAAGGGAGGATTTCATGCGCAAGGCACACGGGCGGAGCCTCACCCTGGCCGTCGCGAGCCTGGCCCTCGTCGCGGGGGCGATGGCCGGGACCGCGGCGGCCGGCGGGGCGGCGCCGGCGGAGCCGCTGGCGCGGGCCGCGAGTTCCGCGTCGGCGGCCAGCTCCGTCACCACCTGGACCGGCGGCAACGTCCGCACCGGCCCCGGCACCAACTACGGCGTCGCCTACACCGTGGGCGCCAACCAGAGCCTGTCGGCGGCGTGCTGGCTGGAGGGCGGCCACGTCTCGGACAGCAGCGGCATCGCGCACAACAAGTGGGTGCGGCTCTCGGACGGCAACTACATCTGGGGCGGGCTGCTGAAGGGCAACGAGACGGGCAACGTCTCCGCCCACTGCTGAGGCACCAGCGGCACGAGCGACACCGGGGGGCGGGGGGGGGGGCGGCCCCACCCCCACCCGCCCCCCAACGGCACCAGCCACCCCCCACCCCCCGACGGGGCGACCCCCCCACCCGCGCCAA
>NZ_JBHXFJ010000009.1:0-54853 GCF_042722465.1 Streptomyces sp. NPDC127098 | reverse complement strand
GGCCACCCCTCGCCCCCCCGGTCGCCCCCCCCCCCCCCCCCCCCCCCGGGGGGGGGGGGGGGCCCCCCCCCCCCCCCCCCCCACGGCCCTCAGTCCGGCAGGTTCCCCTCCCCGCCGTGGTTGGCCACCATCCGCCGCAGCACGTTGACGGTGGTCACGAAGTCCGCCTCGGACACGCCCTCGTGGGTGCGGCGGTGGATCGCCAGGTTCCGCTCCCGGGCCCGGAGGCGACCGGCCTCGCCCTCCGCGGTGAGCCGCATGCCGCCCGGGTCCTCGGCCAGCCAGCCGCGCGCGACGAGGTCGTCGTAGACGGCGTCGAAGTCGGTCGCCTGGTCGTCGTAGACCCGCAGCCGCTCGGTCAGGGCCGCCCGCGACCAGCGTCCCGGCTCCCCCGCGGCGTGGTTGAGCGTCCACCAGTGCGGCTGGGTCAGCCCCTCCACGGCCAACGCCTCCCGGATGCTCCCGACCACCCGGCGGAACACCTCGCCGCTCCACCACCCGATGGGCTGGGCGGCCACCTCATCCGCCGGGTACTCCCTGATCGAGGCCATCTCCGACGCTCCTCTCGTCGCTCCACCGCGGAACACCCCGACCGTAGGAGTTCAAGCGAACGTGAGGTCAAGCCACCGGCGTCAGGGGCTCGAAGGCGTCGAAGACCATGGAGAAGATCCGGTCCTGGAGCACCCCGTGCTCGGCGTGCCGGATGGCGATCAGCCGGGCCAGTTCGTCCACCTGCTCCTCCCTCAACGCCGCCGAGGCCAGCGACTCCACGGCCACGGAATGGGTGGCGCACCATTCCAGAATCGCCCCGAATCCGTTGACGGACGCCACGAACGACCGCTGGTCGACGTTCTTCCAGGCGATGGCGAGCTCTTCGAGCGTGCTGGTTCCCGGCCCCTCCGGAATCAGCATGCGCCGTGCCCTGCGGGTGAGTCGTGCCACGTATTCCTGGCGGTCGCCGACGTGCGTCAGCCGCGCCGTCGCCCGGAATCCCAGCTCGGGCAGCAGCTCGGCGAAGTCCCACAGCAGGGAGATGGAGCCGCCCTCGACGATCAGCAACGGGTGCCGCTCGCCGAGCGCGCGCAGGGTTCCGATCAACGAGTCCAGGGCATCGTCGGCGGAGAAGTCCCCGTCCGCCACGGTCCGTTCAGCCAGCCAGACCCGCTCGACGCCGGCCTCCTCGTCTCCCGACCGGGCGCTGGTGGTCGCCAGGTCGGTGAAGCACTGGATCCGGTCCGCCATCACGATCGGCGCCCCCGTGACGCGGGCCAGCTCGGTGGCCGCCGCGCTCTTCCCCGTCCCCGTGGGACCCGCGACGACATGGATGACCTGTGCGCTTTCCGCGTCGACCTCGGACACGATTTCCCCCTTCGGCTGCCCCGCCTGGTCGCCTTCGACCATAGGCCCGGCTTTCCACGGCGCGTCACTCGTTGAAGCATTAACTGTCCCAACGATCGGGAAAGCGAGTAAAGGTTCTCCATCTCCCCCGCTTTTGACGCCGCCCTGACGTGCCGGCGCCCCGCGGGGTTGACTTCAAGGAATATTGAACTTCTAGGCTCTGGTGCCATGAGCATGGAGATGACCGCCTGGCACGCCCTCTACAACGCCCGACACGCGGCCGAGGACCAACGCCCCTTCTCACGCGCCGTGTTGCGCCGGATCGGCGCGTTCGCCCGGCCGCATCGCCGGGAGCTCGGCTGGTTCCTGGTGCTCAGCGTCGCGGGCGCCGCGCTCGGCGTGGCCACGCCGGTGCTGGCCGGTCGGGTGGTCAACGCCATCACGGGAGGCCAGGACCGGCGCACCGTCGTCACGCTGGCGCTGCTGATCGCCGGGATCGCCGTCGCCGAGGCCGGGCTCGGGCTGCTCACCCGCTGGCTGTCGGCGCGGATCGGCGAGGGGCTGATCCTCGACCTGCGCACCACCGTCTTCGACCACGTCCAGCGGATGCCGATCGCGTTCTTCACCAGGACCAGGACCGGCGCGCTGGTGAGCCGGCTCAACTCCGACGTGATCGGCGCGCAGCGGGCGTTCAGCGACACGCTCTCCGGGGTGGCGGGCAACCTGGTGATGCTGGTGCTCACGCTCGGCGTGATGGTCTCCATCTCCTGGCAGATCACCCTGCTCGCGCTGCTCCTGCTTCCCGTCTTCGTGCTGCCCACCCGTCGGATGGGCGCGCGCCTCGCCAGGCTCTCGCGGGAGGCGGCCGACCACGACGCGGTGATGGCGACCCAGATGACCGAGCGGTTCTCGGCGCCTGGCGCCACCCTGGTCAAGCTGTACGGGCGTCCGGCCGAGGAGTCGCGGGAGTTCGCGCTGCGGGCCGGCCGGGTGCGGGACATCGGGATCCGCACGGCGATGCTGCAGATGGCGTTCGTCACCGCGCTGACCCTGGTGTCGGCACTGGCGCTCGCCCTGGTCTACGGCGTCGGCGGCTACCACGCGCTGCGCGGCAGTCTCGACCCGGGCGCCGTCGTCTCGCTGGCGCTGCTGCTCACCCGGCTCTACGCGCCGCTGACCGCCCTGGCCAGCGCCCGGGTCGAGGTGATGACGGCGCTGGTCAGCTTCCAGCGCGTCTTCGAGGTGCTCGACCTGGAGCCGCTGATCAGGCAGGCGCCCGACGCCCGTCCGGTGCCGGAGGGCCCGGTCGGGGTGGAGTTCGAGAACGTGGACTTCGGCTACCCGGCGGCCGACCGGGTCTCGCTCGCCTCGCTGGAGGAGGTGGCGGCGCTGGACACCAGGGGCGGCGAGCAGGTGCTGCACGGCGTCTCGTTCCGCGCCGAGCCGGGGCAGCTGGTGGCGCTCGTCGGCTCGTCGGGCGCCGGCAAGTCCACCATCGCGCAGCTGCTCCCCCGCCTCTACGACGCGGACGCCGGCACGGTGCGCGTCGGCGGCGTCGACGTGCGCGAGCTGACCGCCGACTCGCTGCGGGCGACGCTGGGCATGGTCACCCAGGACGGCCACCTCTTCCACGACACCATCCGCGCCAACCTGCGCCTCGCCAGGCCGGGGGCCGACGACGCCGAGCTGTGGGACGCGCTGCGCAGGGCCAGGCTCGGCGAGCTGGTCGCGGCGCTGCCGGACGGCCTCGACACAGTGGTCGGCGAGCGGGGCTACCGGCTCTCGGGCGGGGAGCGGCAGCGCCTGACCATCGCCAGGCTGCTGCTCGCCAGGCCCCGGGTGGTGATCCTGGACGAGGCGACCGCGCACCTGGACGCCACCTCGGAGGCGGCGGTGCAGGAGGCGCTGACCGAGGCGCTGGCCGGCCGGACCTCGGTGGTGATCGCGCACCGGCTCTCGACCATTCGGGCCGCCGACCAGATCCTGGTCGTCGAGGACGGCCGGATCGTCCAACGCGGCACCCACGAGGAGCTGTTGGCGGCCGGCGGCCGGTACGCCGAACTGCATGCGACGCAGTTCGCCGAGCCGGAGCGTCAGCCGTCTGACGCGCCGTCTACTCCGGTCGGCGCACAATGACGGGCATCACCACCCACCTGCACACAAGATGATCAGTATGACCCTCAGCCTTGATCATCTTCGCCGCTGCACCCTGGCCGTGGACCTCGGTGCCGCCCGCACCCGCGTCTACCTCAAGCAGTCAGGACTCATCGTCGACGAGCCGTCCGTCGTCGCCGTCAACACCCAGACCGGCGCGTTGATCGCGGTGGGCGCCCCGGCCGAACGGATGTCGGGCCGGACCCCCGCCAACATCCGCGTGATCCGCCCGATCACCGGCGGCACCGTCGTCGACATCGACGTCGCCCAGCGGATGCTGCGTGCCATGGTCGGCAACAAGCTGCGGCGCGCCTGGCGGCGCAAGCCGCTGCTGCGCGCCGCCGTCTGCATCCCGCACGACGCCGACCCGCTGGCGCGGCGGGCGGCGCTCGAGACGCTGGTCGGCGTCGGCGCCCGCCGGGTCGAGCTGGTGGACAGCCTGGTGACGGCGGCGGTGGGCTGCGGGCTGCCGGTCGAGGAGCCGGAGGCGACGATGATCGTGCAGTGCGGCGCGGCCACCACGGAGGTCGCCGTGCTGTCGCTCGGCGCGATCGTGGCCGCCGAGAAGGTGCCGATGGGCGGCGAGACGGTGGACCGGGCGCTGATGCAGTACCTGCGCAACGAGCACGAGCTGCTGCTGCCGAGCCAGGCCGTGCGGCCGCTGCACGAGGCGTTGGCCGACCCGGTCGACCAGGTCGCCGAGGTGTCCGGCCGGGACGTGGCCACCGGCCTGGCCCGCACCGTCACGATCGACCCCAGGTCCCTGCGGGCCGCCGTCACCCCGCCGCTCACGGCGCTCCTCGACACCATCCGCGCCGTGCTGCACCGCTGCCCGCCCGACCTGGTGGCCGACCTCGGCGACCGGGGCGTGATGCTCACCGGCGGCGCGGCCGGGCTGCCGGGGCTCGACCAGATGATCCGCCAGTCGACCGGGATGCCGGTGAACGTGGCCGAGGAGCCGGGACTCTGCGCGGTCATGGGCCTGGGCGCGATGCTCGAAGGCCGGTTCAGGCAGCGGGAGATCGCCGAGCCGAACTTCAGGCGCCACGAGTCGGGCATGGGCGGCGGCGACCTCAAGCGGCGCTTCAGACGCCAGGTCAAGGCGTCAGGGAAGGCGTCCGGCACCTCCACGGGCGCCGGCCTCGACGAGAGTCTCGTCGACCCGATGCCGGAGCCGACGAGCATGGCCTGAGGGGCCGCCGCCGGCCGTCCCGCCTACGATGCCGGGGCATGGACGACGCCCGCACCCCACCACCGCCACCGCCGCCGCCCGCGCCGTCGTTCTGGCGCGGGCAGTGGTCCGTGGTGGCGGTGGTCGCGCTCGGCGGCGGCCTCGGCACGGCCGCCAGGTACGGTGCCGGCCTGCTCTGGCCGACGCAGGGCGCCGGCTTTCCCTGGACCACGCTGCTGGTCAACGTGGTGGGCTGCGGGTCGATCGGGGTGTTGATGGTGCTGGTCACCGAGGTGTGGGCGACGCCGGCGCACCGGCTGGTGCGGCCGTTCCTCGGCACGGGCGTGCTCGGCGGCTTCACCACCTTCTCCACCTACTCGCAGGACATCGAACGGCATCTGACCGAAGGTCGGGCGCTCACCGCCGTGAGCTACCTGCTGCTCACCCTGGTCGGCGCGCTCGCCGCCGTCCTGGGCACGACGGCCGCGACCCGCCGGTTGGGGAGGCGAGCATGAGAACCCTGCGGCTGACCGTTCTGCTCGGCGAGGACGACACCTGGCGACGGCGCCCCCTCTACACCGAGGTCGTGCACCGCGCGCACCGGGCGGGGCTGGCCGGGGCCAGCGTCTTCAAGGGCGTCGAGGGCTTCGGCGCCTCCTCGGTGGTGCACACGGCGCGGCTGCTCTCGCTGAGCGAGGAGCTGCCGGTGGCGGTGATCGTGGTGGACGCTGAGGAACGGGTCAGGGCGTTCCTGCCCGAGCTGACGGAGCTGCTCGCCGGGCGCGGCCTGGCGACGGTGGAGGCGGTCGAGGTGGTGGGGCGGTGAGCCGATCGTGCACTGGCTGCTGGTGATCGGGGGCGGCGTGGTCGGCGCGCCGCTCCGCTACCTGACGGACCGTGCGGTCCAGCGGCGCCACGACTCGGTCTTCCCCTGGGGGACGCTGACGGTCAACGTGACCGGCTGCCTGATCCTCGGCGCGCTGACGGGCGCGGCCCCCTCGGATGAGCTGCGGCTGCTGCTCGGCACGGGTCTCTGCGGGGCGTTGACGACGTACTCGACGTTCTCCTACGAGTGCCTGCGGCTGGCCGAGGCGGGGGCGTGGACGCTGGCGACGGCGAACGTCCTGCTCAGCGTGGCGCTCGGCCTGGCCGCGACGTTCGCCGGCGTGGCCGTCGGCACGGCGCTGGGCTGACCGGGCTTTTGTTCCCCACCCACCCGCTCTTCTCCGCGCTCCGCGCGGGGGTGGCCGCCGGCCACCCGGGTGGCGGCGCTGCGCGCCGCCCGTGGCGGCTTCGCCGCCGGGCGCCGACGCGCCGGCCGTGCCCACCCGCCCTCGCTCACCTCGCCGGGCTACGCGCCAACGCCATGCTCTACTTCGACCTGGAGTCCGACTTCCGGCTGTTCGGGCTCGCGGCCCGGGTGTGCGTGTGGCTGACCGTCTCGCCGGCGCGGCTCGCCGAGACCGGGGCCGCGCTCGCGGCCCACCCCGAGGTGGCAGTTCTGCGCGGCGATCACCGGCGAGAGCAACCTCTTCGCCTCCGTCAACTGCGCCGACTGGCCTCGCTCTACCGGTACGTGACGACGCGGATCGCCGCCCTGCCGGCCGTGGAGCGGATGGAGATCTCGCCCTCGCTGCGGCTGGTCAAGGGCATCGCGCCGCGCGGCCCCGCGTCCCGCTCGCCCCAGGACTGGCGGTAGCGCACCCGAGGCCCCGGGAGCGGCGCAACGCGGCGGCGGCGGCCGTAAATCCCACTCACCCGGGGTCGAGTGGAGCACCATGCCACCATGTCCGAAATGCCACATCACGCCCAGGTCGGATACATCGTCTGGGCCATCCTGTTCGCCGCCCTCTTCGCATGGGAGGGCATCGGCCTGCTGCACCCCGTCGACTCCTACCCCACCCTGAGCCAGGCCCTCGGCGCGACGATGCGCCACCAGTTCGGCCGCTGGGCCCTGTTCACCGCGTGGCTGTGGTTCGGCTGGCACGCCTTCGTCCAGAACTGGCACTTCCTGCTCCGCGGCCCGGGCCCCGTGGGCTAGCCGGCCGCCATGGGAGACTGGATCGCCGTCATCTCCGTCGCGGTCATCTACGTGCTGGTGATGATCTACCTCCGGGTGGGCGTGCGGTTGTTGCGCGAGGAGCCGGAGGGCCGGCCACACCGGCGACACCCGGAGCGGTGGGGCTGGCCGGAGTTCGCCCGCCAGCTCGCCCGCACCTTCGTCGGCGGCTGGCTGCTGCTGATGGTCGTGATCGTGGGCTACTACGGCGGCATCGCCCGGCACAACGCCACCTTCGTCTGGCACGCCTTCACCGGCACGCTCTCGCTGATGGCCATCACCTACCCGCTGTTCCTCGGCGCGACCTGGGTGTTCCTCAGGGTGGCCGGCTGGCGGTCACGCCCCGGGCGGCGCGGGCGGCCGGACGGCAGCGTGGTGTCATGGGAGGGGCAGAATCACCGTCCCGACCACCCGAACCGTTGAGAGCGCGAAAGAGGCGTGAAGGTTTCATGAGCACGCACTACGACGTCGTCGTCCTGGGCGCGGGGCCCGGCGGCTACACCGCCGCCGTCCGCGCCAGCCAGCTGGGTCTCCGGACGGCCGTCATCGAGGAGAAGTACTGGGGCGGGGTGTGCCTGAACGTCGGGTGCATCCCCTCCAAGGCGCTGCTCCGCAACGCCGAGTTGGCCCACACCTTCACCCACGAGGCGAACACCTTCGGCATCCGGGTCGAGGGCAGTGTGAGCTTCGACTACGGCGAGGCGTTCCGGCGCAGCCGCAAGGTGGCGGACGGCCGCGTCGCGGGCGTGCACTACCTGATGAAGAAGAACGGCATCACCGAGTACGACGGCCGTGGCACCTTCACCGACCCGAACACGCTCCAGGTCGCGCTCAGCGCGGGCGGCACCGAGACGGTCACCTTCGACCACTGCGTCATCGCGGCCGGCGCCACCACCCGCCTGCTGCCGGGCACCCGCCTCAGCGACCGGGTCGTCACCTACGAGGAGCAGATCCTCACCGAGGAACTGCCGGGCTCCGTCATCATCGCGGGCGCCGGCGCGATCGGCGTCGAGTTCGCGTACGTGCTGCACAACTACGGCGTCAAGGTGACGATCGTCGAGTTCCTGGACCGGATGGTGCCGCTGGAGGACGCCGACGTCTCCAAGGAACTGGCCCGCCAGTACCGGAAGTTGGGCATCGAGGTGCTGACCTCGACCCGGGTCGACGCGATCGACGACTCCGACCCGGCCCAGCCGGTCAGGGTCACCGTGACCAACGCCAAGGGCGAGCAGCAGCTCCTCCAGGCCGACAAGGTGCTCCAGGCCATCGGCTTCGCGCCCCGGGTCACCGGCTACGGCCTGGAGACCACCGGCGTCGCGCTCACCGAGCGCAACGCCATCGCGGTGGACGGGCGCTGCCGCACCAACGTGCCGCACATCTTCGCCATCGGCGACGTCACCGCCAAGCTGATGCTGGCGCACGCCGCCGAGGCCATGGGCGTGATCGCGGCCGAGACCATCGCGGACGCCGAGACGATGGAACTCGACTACGTGATGATCCCGCGCGCCACCTACTGCCAGCCGCAGGTCGCCAGCTTCGGCTACACCGAGGCGCAGGCGCGGGAGCGCGGTTTCGACGTCAAGGTCGCCAAGTTCCCCTTCACCGCCAACGGCAAGGCGCACGGCCTCGGCCAGCCGACCGGCTTCGTCAAGGTCATCAGCGACAACACCCACGGCGAACTGCTCGGCGCCCACCTGATCGGCCCCGAGGTGACCGAGCTGCTGCCCGAGCTGACGCTGGCCCAGCAGTGGGACCTCACGGTCCACGAGGTCGCCCGCAACGTCCACGCCCACCCGACGCTGGGCGAGGCCGTCAAGGAGGCGATCCACGGCCTGGCGGGGCACATGATCAACATGTGAGGACGCTCCGCTGTCAGGTGGGCCGCCGGGGGACCGGCGGCCCATCGGCGTGTGGTGCCACGGACCTGTAATGAGGGGTGGGGTGCCGGACATTGCCGGGCATGGACTCAGACGAACTGGCCGACCGGTTCGACCGGCTGGCCCGGTCGACGCTCCGCCGGGTGACGGCCTACTGCCTGCGCAGAACCGACGAGTCGGCGGCTCACGACGCGGTGTCCGAGGTGTACGCGGTCGCCTGGCGACGCCGCCGGCAGCTGCCGGACGACGACCACCAGGCGCTGCTGTGGCTGCTCGGTGTCGCGCGCAACGTGCTGGCGAACCAGGCGCGTTCGCAGCGGCGTTGGCTGCGGCTGCTGCGTCGTGCCGCTGAACGGGCCGTAGCCGCGCCGGTGTTCGACACCGGCGTGGCCGATCTCGACGCGGCGCTTGCGGAGTTGTCGGAGGGCGACCGTGAGGTGCTGCGGCTCGCCTACTGGGACGACCTGTCCCACGACGACATCGCCGACCACCTCGGCATCACGCCCGGCGCGGTCGCCACCCGGCTGCACCGGGCGCGGCAGCGGCTCAGGCCCCATCTGACGGCCCTCGACCACGCCCCCCACGACAGCGAAGGGAAGCTCGCACATGCTCGGCGATGAAGAATTCGAAACGGTGTTGCGGGCCGCGGACCCGGTGCGGGACGAGCGGCTGCCGGACCCGGAGGGGCCGGCGGGACTGCGCCTGCTGACGACCGCGCGGCGCCGCGCCGGCCGGAGCCGGCTGCGGCGGCTGGTGGTGATCCCGACGGCGGTCGCCGTGACGGTCGGCGCCGCCACGGCGGCCGTGGTGCTGGCCACGGGCGAGGGCGCGGTCACGGACTCGACGCTGGTGCGCTGCGTGGCGCCGGAGGGCGGCTTCCAGGCGCTGCCGGAACTCGACCCGCTTCCCTACATCAACACCGACTTCAACGCCGCCACGGACGACCCCGTCGAGATCTGCCGGGGCCTGCTGACCGAGGCGTCCGGGGAGTCGGTGCTGGCCGACATCCCGGTCACCCCGTGCGTGAACGACGAGGGCCTCATCGTGGTCCGCCCGGGCGCGACGAGTGTCTGTGCGGAGAACGACGAGGTGCGCTACGTCGGCGTGACGGAGGAGCAGCGGCGGTTGGCCGAGTTCCGGCTGGCGGTGGAGAACTCGATCGTGTTCGGGGAGGGCGAGTGCCTCCCGATGACGGAGCTGCCCGCGCTCGTCGACCGGCTCCAGGTGGAGCACGGCCTGACCGGCTGGACCGTGGACCTGTCCGACGACGTGCCGGGCACCTGCGTCTCCAACGTGCTGTTCCGGGAGTCCGAGCGGGAGATCACCGCCTGGGCGCAGGACGAGCGGTCGATCGAGGAGTTGCGGTCGGAGGGCGTTCTGGAGTAGGACCGGCCAGCTACTCCCGTCGTCGTACGCGCCGCGCCCCCGGCCCGCCTACCGTGGGGCGGGTGCGGACGTTCACGTATCCCCTCGCGCTCTCGCTCGGCGTCGGCTGCCTCACCGCGGCCGACCTCGCGTCCAACGTGCCGGGGTCGCGGGAGGACGACTGGTTCAGCTGGCTGGTGTACGCGGTCTCCCTCGGCGGGCTGCTGGCGCACCGCGTGCGTCCCGGGCTCTCGGCCGTGGTCACCGGCGCCGGCTGCGTCGCCTGGACGCTGCACGGGCACGTCGGCGAGCTGCTGAACCTGCCGGCGATGGTGTCGCTCTACTTCGTGGCCCTGGGCGGGGACCGGCGCCGCACGGTGCGGGTGGCGGTCCTCGCGGCGCTGGTCGCCGGGGCCGCGGCGGTGGTCTCGGGGCAGGAGGAGGCGCGTCCTGTGCCCTCGCCCGTCCTCGAGATGGGGGTGCCGCTGGTGCCACTACTGCTCGGCGAGGTGGTGCGCGGGCGGCGCGAGCTGGTGCGGCACGCGCTGGTCGAGCGGGAGCGGGAGGCGGAGCGCCGGGTGCGCGCCGAGCGCATGCGCATCGCCCGCGAGCTGCACGACATCGTGGCGCACACCGTCTCGGCGATGACGGTGCACGCCGGGGTGGCGCTGGAGGCGCTCGACCGGCGCCCTGAGGTGGCCAGGGCGGCGCTGCGGCAGGTGCGGGAGTCGGGGCGGGAGGCGGTGGCCGAGCTGCGCGCCACGGTGACGGTGCTGCGCGACGCGGACGCGACCGCCCCGGTGGGCCCGGCGCCCGGCCTCGACCAACTCCCGGAGCTGGTCGAACGGTTGGCGGGCGGCGGGCTGAGCGTGACGCTGCGCCGCTCCGGGGCGGGGCGTCCACTGCCGCCGATGGTGGAGCTCGCCGCGTACCGGATCGCGCAGGAGGCGCTGACCAACGTGGTGAAGCACTCGGCGGCGCGGCACGCGGCCGTGTCGGTCGTCGACGGGGAGGACGGCCGGCTCACGGTCGAGGTGCTGGACGAGGGGCCGAGCAGGCCGGACGCGGCCGACCGGCCGGGGTTCGGCCTGCTCGGCATGCGCGAGCGGGCCGCCGCGGTCGGCGGCACCCTCGACCACGGCCCGCACCCGGCGGGCGGCTTCCGGGTGCGGGCCGTCCTGCCGGCGCTCTCCGGCGAGGTGACCGGATGATCCGGGTGGTGCTCGCCGACGACCAGGCCGTGGTGCGGGCCGGCTTCCGGGCGTTGCTCGACCTGACCGACGACCTGGTGGTCGTCGCCGAGGCCGCGGACGGGGCGCTCGCGGTGGAGGTGGTGCGCTCCACCCGGCCTGACGTGGTGCTGATGGACATCAGGATGCCGCGCCTCGACGGCCTCGCCGCCACCCGCCGGATCGCGGCCGATCCGGCGCTGGCGGACGTCCGGGTGCTGGTCCTGACCACCTTCGGCGCCGACGAGTACGTCTTCGAGGCGCTGCGGGTCGGCGCCGCCGGCTTCGTGCTCAAGGACATCGAGCCGGCCGAACTGCGGTCCGCGATCCGCACGGTGGCCGCCGGCCAGAGCCTGTTGTCGCCCTCGGTGACCCGGGGGGTGATCGAGGAGTTCGCCCGGCTGCGCACGCCGCTGGCCGAGGGCGCCGACCGGCTCGCGCCGTTGACCGCGCGGGAGCGCGAGGTGGTGGCCCTGGTGGGCGGCGGCCTGTCCAACGACGAGATCGGTGCCCGCCTGTTGATGTCGCCGCTCACCGCCAAGACGCACGTGAGCCGCGCCATGACCAAGCTCGGTGCGCGGGACCGCGCCCAACTCGTGGTGCTGGCCTACGAGACGGGACTGGTGCGCCCCGGCGGGCGGTGACTACCGGACGCCCTCGTCCATCAGCAGGTAGAGCAGCCCGTTGAGGGTGGCGCCGCTGACGATCTCGCCGCGGTCGATCAGGGAGCGGATCCGCTCGATCGGGACCCACTCGATGCGGTCGGACTCGTTGAGCTCGGTGGGCGGCCCGATGTGGGTGGCGCCCTCGGCCCGGAAGATGTGGTGCTGGGAGTCGGTGATCCCGTTGGCCGGCTCGGCGTAGAGCAGCGGCTTCATCGGCCCGGGACGCCAGCCCGTCTCCTCCTCGACCTCGCGCGCCGCGGCCTCGGCCGGCGCCTCGTCGGCCTCGACCAGGCCCATCGGCAACTCCCAGGCCCAGGCGTCGGTGATGAAGCGGTGGCGCCACATCATCAGCACCTCGCGGCGGGAGTTCACCACCACGGCGACGGCCAGGTGCCGCAGCCGCACGACGTGGTGTTCGAAACGCTGGCCGTCCGGCAACTCGACATCGACAAGGCACACGTTGAGCCAGTGGTTCGTGTAGATCTCACGCTCGCCGAATGTCTTCCACCGCATGCGCGTTCCGCCCTTTCGTCGTTCCGCCGTTCCGTCGCGCCGAGTATTCCAGAGCGGAACCGCGTCTCACCCGTGGCAACCATGCCTCACCTGCGGCGCTGGACGGTTCCCCACCTCGCCGGAATGCCGGGGAAAAGTAAACCTCTTCGGCTGCCGAACAGTTATGGGAACCGTGGTGCCCGTCGCGGGTTTCAGGGTGGGAGAAGTCGAGAAGGAGCCCGGAAGAATGCCACGGTCCAGGCGAAGACAATTCACTCGGGGACGGATTCGGGCGACATGGCGGAAACCGCCGCCGGTCTTGCGAACGACCGCCGTGCCGGCGGCCGAGCGGCTACTCCCGGCGCGGTAGCGGCCGACTCCCGCCGGCGGACGACGGGCCGGCCGCCGGCTCCTAGCGTCGGCGGCGTGATCGAAGTGTTCGAACTGACCAAGCGCTACGGCGAGCGAACCGCCGTCGACGGGCTCACCTTCGTCGTCCGACCCGGGCGCGTCACCGGCTTCCTGGGGCCGAACGGCGCCGGCAAGTCCACCACCATGCGGCTGATGCTCGGCCTGGACGCGCCCACCTCGGGCACGGTGCGGCTCGGCGGCCGGCACTACCGGGAGCTGGCCGCGCCGCTGCGCGTGGTCGGCTCGCTGCTGGACGCGAAGGGCGTGCACGGCGGCCGTTCCGCCCACGCCCACCTGGCCGGCCTGGCCGCGAGCAACGGCATCCCGCGCCGCCGGGTGGACGGGGTGCTGGCCGCCGTCGGCCTGGACCCGGCCACGGCGCGCCGGCGGACCAGGGGCTTCTCGCTCGGGATGGGCCAACGCCTCGGCATCGCCGCCGCGTTGCTCGGCGACCCCGAGGTGCTGCTGCTGGACGAGCCGGTCAACGGCCTGGACACGGAGGGGATCAGGTGGATCAGGGAACTGATGCGCTCGCTGGCCGCCGAGGGCCGGACGGTCCTGCTCTCCAGCCACCTGATGAGCGAGATGGAGCTGACCGCCGACCACCTGATCGTGATCGGCCGCGGGCGGCTGCTCGCCGACACCGGGATGCGGGAGTTCATCGAGTCCAACTCCCGTGCCGGGACGCTGGTTCGGGCGCCCGAGGCGGAGCGGCTGCGGGACGTGCTGGCCGCGGCGGGCGCCACGGTACGGCTCGACGCGCGCGGCGGCTGGCTGGTCGAGGGCCTGGACGCGCCGGCGATCGGCGAGTTGGCCCGCGAGCATCTGCTGGCGCTGCACGAACTCACGCCGCGTCACTCGTCGTTGGAGGACGTCTACACCGCGATGGCGGCGCCGGCCGCCGAGTACCGCACGGAGGTGGCGAAGTGACCGCGACGACGTTCCGCAGGGCGCTCGCGTACGAGTGGATCAAGTTCCGCAGCGTGCGGTCCCTGGTGTGGACCACGGTGGCGGCGGCCGCGCTGCCGGTGCCTGGCGCGGCGTTCGTCGCCGCCACCGGCAGCCTCCAGACGGACGACACGGTGCTCGGCGGCAGCCTCACCTTCAGCGTGCCCGCGCTGATGCTGGCCGCCGTGCTCGGCGCGCTGGTGGTCTGCGGCGAGTACGGCAGCGGCACGATCCGCGTCACCCTGGCCGCGGTGCCGCGCCGCGGCACGGTGCTGGCCGCGAAGGCGACCCTGGTCGCCGCCCCGCTGTACGCGCTGGCACTGCCGGCCACGACCGCCGCCTACCTGGTGGGCGACGCGATGCTGGGCGAGGAGTACGCGCAGGGCGAGCCGATGCCGGCGCTGCTCGGCGTCGCCGCGGCCTTCTCGGTCGCCGGCCTGCTCGGGCTCGCGGTGGGCACCCTGCTGCGCCACTCGGCCGGCGCGATCACCGCGGTGCTCGCCCTGCTGCTGCTCCCGTCCATGCTGGGCCCGCTCCTCGGCGACGCGGAACGCTGGGTGGCCGGCGTCTCGCCGACGGCGGCGCTGGAGAAGCTGATCCAGACCTCGGACGCCACGGCCGACGCCGTCGGCTCCCTCTCGGCCTGGCCCTCGCTGCTCCTGGTCACCGGCTACACGACCCTGGCCCTCCTCGTCGCCACCGCCCTGCTCCACCGCCGCGACGTGTGACGGTCCGGTTGCCGGGCGCACGCCGCCGCAGGACAGTGGGAGGGCGACCGGCCTGGCCGCCACAGAACCGTCCAGCCCTCGTCAACCATCTCCCGTCCGGAGGTGCTCCATGGACGTCATCGTCCTCATCGGCCGGATCCTCTTCGCCGCCCTGTTCCTGAACTCGGCGTTCGGCCACCTCACCCAGAGTCGCGCCATGGCCGGCTACGCCGGCGCGAAGGGCGTGCCGTCCCCGCACCCGGCGGTGCTCGGCTCCGGCGTGCTGCTGCTGCTCGGCTCGATCAGCGTGCTGCTCGGCATCTGGGCCGACCTCGGCGCGCTGCTGCTGCTCGTCTTCCTGGTACCGACCGCGCTGCTGATGCACGCGTTCTGGAAGGAGAGCGACCCGGCGGCCCGCCAGAACGACATGATCCACTTCATGAAGGACCTGGCCCTGGCCGGCGCCGCGCTGATGCTGCTCGGCCTCTTCTCGATCGCCGGCCACCGGCTCGGCCTCACCCTCACCGGCCCGGCCTTCTGACCGGCCCTCCCGATCCACCAGGCCGGGAACCGTCGGCGCCCCTCCCACGTTGACCCTGCGACGTTCCATATCCCGACGAACGGGACGAAGAAGCTCGCCGGTCCACGGCGGAGGGGGGTGCCAGGTGAATCTGCTCGACGTGGTGCTGCTGCTCGGCGCCGTCCTGGCCGCCGTCTCCGGCTACCACCGCGGCCTGATCGCCGGCGTGATCTCGCTGGCCGGCTTCGTCGGCGGCGCCGTCCTCGGCGTGTGGCTGCTGCCGTTCGTGGTGGACGCGGTCGAGCCGGGATCGGCCGCCGCCACCCTGCTGGCGCTGCTCGTGGTGCTGGTCCCGGCCGCGCTCGGCCAGGCGCTGGCCTGGCCCCTGGCCATGCGGCTGCGCGACCGGCTGCGCTGGGCGCCGGCGCGCTGGGTGGACGGCGTCGGCGGCGCCGCGTTCAACGCGGTGGCGCTGCTGCTGGTCGCCTGGATCGCGGCCAGCGCTCTGATCCCCACGCCATCGCCCGGGCTCAACCGCGCGGTCACGGAGTCGCGGGTGCTGGGCGGCGTCCAGGACCGGATGCCGTCCCAGGCGCCCACCTGGTTCAGCCGGGCCACGGGGGCGCTCACGGAGGCCGGCTTCCCGCAGGTCTTCAACCCGTTCGAGAACGCGCCGACGGCCGAGGTGCCCGAGCCCTCGGGGGACAACGTCACGCAGGCCGCCGTGGCCGCCGCGCAGAACAGCACGGTCAAGATCGCGGCCTCCTCGGGGCTCACGGGGCAGGAGGGCAGCGGCTGGGTCTTCGCCGACCAGCGGGTGCTGACCAACGCGCACGTCGTCGACGGCGCGAGCGCCGTCTCGGTGCAGATCGGCGGGGTCGGCCCCGACCTGCCGGCCACCGTGGTGCTCTCCGACCCGGACGTGGACGTGGCCGTGCTCGACGTCCCCGGGCTCACCGCGCCCACCCTCACCCTCGCCGACGACGCCGGCAGCGGCGACCCGGCGGTGGTCGCCGGCTACCCGGAGAACGGCGGCCTCGACGTGCGCGCGGCCACCGTGGCCGGCCGCACCAACGCCCAGGGTCAGGACATCCACGGCGAGAGCGTCGTCGTCCGGGACATCTACACCATCCGCGGCCTCGTCCGCCCGGGGAACTCCGGCGGGCCGCTGCTCACCACGGACGGCCAGGTCTACGGGATGGTGTTCGCGCGCTCGGTCACCGACTCGGACACGGGATACGTGCTGACCGCCGACCAGATACGCCCCTACCTCCAGCCCGGGGCCTGACGGGGGCAACCTCCCGCCCGCCTCGTCGGTCTGACACGCTGACCGTCCGTGGGGTGAACCTCGGGTGATCCCGAGTGAAGCGAGTGAACGCGCTCGTCCCGACCGCCGCCATGGCCCGCCGACCGAGAGGCCGCCCGTTGCGTACGTCGTCGCGTCCCCGCGCCCGCGCCACCCTCGTCCTCGCCGCCGCCACCGTCGCCGCCGCGGCCGGCGTCGTCCCGCTGGCCGCCACCCCGGCCGGCGCCGCGCCACCCGGCGTGCGCGACGACTTCGACGGGAACGGCTACCGGGACCTGGCCGTCGCGGCCCCGCACGCCCTGGTCGACGGCCAGGAGTACGCCGGCGCGGTGGTCGTGGTGCCCGGTTCGGCCGCCGCCCCGAGCGCCGCCGCCACCGCCGTGATCACCCAGAGCAGCCCCGGCGTGCCCGGCGCCTCGGAGGCGGGCGACGCCTGGGGCGCGGCGGTCGCCGCCGGCGACTTCGACAACGACGGCCGCGCCGACCTGGCGGTCGGCGCCCCGGGCGAGGACACCGGGCAGGGGGTGGACGTCGGCGCGGTGATCGTGCTGGGGGGCGGCACCGGCGGGCTCGGCGGCGGCACCGCGCTGGCCACCCCCACCACCCCGGGGCTCACCGGCTTCGGCGGCACCCTGGCCGCGGGCGACTTCGACGGCGACGGCGTCGACGACCTGGCCGTCGGCCAGCAGGGCGTCAACGACGTCTGGATCTACCGCGGCGGCAGCGGCTTCCCCGCCGCGCCCACCGGCTTCGAGGCGACCGCGCTCACCGACGGTGTCGCCGGCGTCGCCACCCTGGCCGCGGGCGACATCAACGGGGACGGCACCGACGACCTGGTGGTGGGCGGGGACAACCTCACCGCCCGGGACTACTTCCGCAACGCCGTCTACCTATCCCCCGGCTCCGCCTCGCGCCGCGTCTACGCCGGCCTCGCGGGACACGGCACCTCGGCCGCCGTCGGCGACGTCGACGGGGACGGCCGCGCCGACGTCGTCACCGGCCACCCGCGCGAGCCCGACGGCGTGTTCCAGGGCACCTCGCGCGGCGGCAACGTCACAGTGACCTACGGCGCGGCCGGCGGCCTCGCCACCTCCCGCGCGCCGGTGGTCATCCACCAGAACACGGCCGGCGTGCCGGGCGCCGCCGAGCCGGAGGACCAGTTCGGCGCCTCCGTGGCGCTCGGCGACATCAACGGCGACGGCTACGCGGACCTCGCGGTCGGCGCCGACCAGGAGAACATCGGCGAGGCGCTCCAGGCCGGCGCCGTCACCGTCTTCCACGGCTCGGCCGCCGGGCTCGCCACCACGACCTCCTACTCCCTGCACCAGAACACGGCGGGCGTCCCGGGCGGCGCCGAGGCCAACGACCGGCTCGGCAACGCCGTCTCACTGACCGACCGCAACCGTGACGGCCGCGCCGACCTGGCCATCGGCGTGCCCGGCGAGGACGACGGTGCCGGCGGCTTCATGTGGCTGCCGGCCACCGCGACCGGCATCACCACCACCGGCTCCGTCGGCGTCGGCGCCGCCGGGACGGGCCTGGCCGTCACCGGCCAGTACCCACCCGAGCTCGGCTCCGACTTCTCCGGCTAGTGGTGCCGCGTTACTCGATCAGCTCGCGTACGGTGGCCGGGTCCCAGTGGCCGCGCGCGCCGGGACGGGAGGCCAGGTAGTGCGCGGCCCGCGCCGCCGACCAGCCGCGCCCCTCCACCAGGCCGGTGCCGAGCTGCCGCAGGTAGCCGGCGGACGGCGCCCGCCACGGCACGTCCCCGCTCCCCCAGGGCGCGGTGAACGTCAGCACCGGCAGCCCGGCGACCTCGCCGGCGCACACCAGCGTCTCGTACCGCCCTGGCCCGAGCCGCGCGCTGCCGCCCGGCCGCCGCAGTTCGGCGGCCAGCACCAGGTCCTGGCCCGGCGCCCGGCCCATCTCCTGCGCGGCGATGTCCGAGAACTGACCGAGCGTCAACAGGTGTGCCCTGGCCGGCGTCTCCTCCTCGGCCGCCCCCGGGTCGTAGAACGCGCGCCCGCCGCCCCACACCGGCGAGTGGGTGGCGAAGTACAGCAGCCCCGGCAGCGTCACCGGCACCGACCGCTCCGGCGGCCGTGGGTCGCGGCAGCCGGGGTGCGCCCGGGCCGCGCCGGGCGCGACGCCGCCCCGCAGATAACGGTCGAGCCGCGCCAACGACATGTTCGACCCGTAGGCCGCATACCAGACGCGGTCCTCGGCGGCGCGGCCACGCGCCGGTGATCTCTGGGCGAACTCTTCCCCGCCGACCGCCGCAGCCCCTGCCAATTCCCGCCGCCTCCCTCGATACTCACCGCGACACCGTCTCGGGAGGAATCGTGACGCACCTCAGCCGCCGCCAGGCCCTCGGCACGGCGGGCACGCTGGCCCTGACCGCCGCCACGCTCACCACCGGCCTCGTCGCCACCCCGGCCGCCGCCCACGGCCGACCCGGCACCGGCCCCGCCCCGCTGCGCCGCGCCCACGCGCACAACGACTACGAGCACCCGCGGCCGCTGCTCGACGCCCTCGACCACGGCTTCACCAGCGTCGAGGCCGACATCTGGCTGGTGGACGGCGAGTTGCTGGTCGCCCACGACGCCGTCGACCTCGACCCGGCCCGCACCCTGGAGGCGCTCTACCTCGACCCGCTGCTGGCGCGGGTGCGGGCCAACGGCGGCTCGGTCCACGCGGGGCACCGCGCCCCGCTGCAACTGCTGATCGACATCAAGACCGCGGGCGACCCGACCTACCGCGAACTCTCCCGCCGGCTCCGCCCCTACCACTCGATCCTCAGCTCGGCGACCGGCGGCCGGGTCCACACCAGGGCCGTCACGGCGGTGATCTCGGGCGACCGCGCCGCCCGGGTGCCGATGACCGAGGAGCGCGTCCGCCACGCCTTCTACGACGGCCGCCTCGACGACCTCGGCACCGCCGCGCCCGCCTCGTTCGTCCCGCTGATCAGCTCCAACTGGACCAGCAGCTTCGGCTGGCTCGGCGAGGGCCCGATACCGCCGGCCGAACGCCGCCTGCTGCGTGACATCGTGGGCCGGGCGCACGCCGCCCGGCAGCGGGTGCGCTTCTGGGCCACCCCGGACGTCCCGGGACCGGCCAGGGAAGCGGTCTGGCGCGAGCTGGTGGCCGCGGACGTCGACCACCTGAACACCGACGACCTGCCGGGCCTCGCGGCCTTCCTCCGCTCAGGCGCGGACGGGTAGATCCTCGATCCACGTGTAGCGCGTGCCGCCGCCCTGGGTGGTCCGCAGCTCGTAGAGGCCGGAGGAGGTCGCCTCGGCGCCCTCCTGCCGGGCGGCCAGCATCAGGGGCAGCAGCGCCTGCCCGGTGATCACCAGGTCGACGGTGCGCCCGTGCCGGGGACCACCTTCGAAACGGACGCTGATGACATGGGGCTTGGCCATGATCCCCAACCTAGCCCCGCCGCTCGTAAGAGCGTCGTCAAGCGGACGTGGCGAGGCCGGCGTTCGCCCCTGAATTCGGGCGGGAGTACCCCGCCTACCCCACTCGTTCGAGTGATGGCCGGCGAAAGGTTACCCCGCCCTGAGACCCCGCTGGGGGCCTGTCTGAGGGGCCCGCTGACGCCCGGTCAGACCGTGCCGGCGGGCTCGCCGATCGTCGTCTCCGGGTCGATCAGCGTGAAGGTGGCGCCCATCGGGTCGGTGACCGCGGCGAACCGCCCGTAGGGGCTGTCCATCGGTCCCCGGACCAGTCGCCCGCCGAGCCGTTGGAGGCTTGCCACCGCCTGGTCGCAGTCGGCCACCGCGAAGTACACCTCGACGTGCGGCGCGATCTCGGCCGGCGCGTCGTCGGGGATCCGGTAGCGGCCGGTGCGGGGCTCGCCGTGGATCATCCACACCGCGTAGTCCATCTCGGCCGTGCTCTCCAGCAGCTTGGCGTCGATCGGGAAGACGGTGGTGAAGAACTCGTCCGTCCTGGCCGCGTCCCTGGTGTGCACCTCGGCCCAGCAGAAGGCACCCGGCTCGTCGCGCTTCTCGAAGCCGTGGTGGGTACCCTCCTGCCACACGCCGAACCGCACCCCCGCGGGATCGCGGGCCATCAGCATGCTGCCGAACGGCGCCACCTCCATCGGGCCCATCAGCGTCTCGCCGCCGTGGTCCCTGACCCGGCCCGCCGTCGCCGAGACGTCGGGCGTGTCGAAGTAGACGGTCCAGGCCGGCGGCACGTCGTTCTGCCCCGGCATCTGCGGGGCCAGCGCGGCGACGGCCTTGCCGTCCGCGTAGGCCTGCGTGTACCCGCCGTACTCCTGGGAGCCGGTCTGGAAGGTCCAGCCGAACAGTTCGCCGTAGAACCGCTTGCCGGCCTCCAGGTCGGGCAGCGTGACGTCGGCCCAGCAGGGCGCGCCCTCGGGGTAGCCAGTCATGATGCCTCGTTCCCCTTCTCCCCCAGATCTCGTTGGCCTCTCCTGTCACTCACACCCCTGTATCCACGCTAGTCAGCGGTGGGACGATCGGCACGGCGAGCGGACCGCCCGCCCACGACCTGCGAGAACGAGGCGAATCCCGCGGATGCCCCAGACCACGGCCCCCTTCACCGACGACTTCGCCCGCGACCCGTACCGCGCCCTGGCCCGGCTGCGCGAGGCGGC
Source organism: Streptomyces sp. NPDC127098 (assembly GCF_042722465.1). Lineage (NCBI taxonomy): Bacteria > Bacillati > Actinomycetota > Actinomycetes > Kitasatosporales > Streptomycetaceae > Streptomyces > Streptomyces sp. NPDC127098. The sequence goes on along the minus strand of NZ_JBHXFJ010000009.1, from coordinate 33,984 downwards.
GCCCGTGCACCACGTCACGCTCCCGGACGGCAGCCGCGCCTGGCTGGTCACCCGGGACGCCGAGGTGCGCCCGCTGCTCGCCGACGACCGGCGGCTCTCGGTCGACAAACGGCACTCCAGGACCGGCTACACCGGCTTCTCGCTGCCGCCCGCGCTCGACCGGAACCTGCTCAACGTCGACGGGGCCGACCACCTGCGGCTGCGCCGGCTGGTCTCGCAGGGCTTCACCCCACGCCGGGTGGCGGCGCTGCGGCCGGCGATCACGGCCACGGCCGAGCGGCTGGCCGCCGCGCTGACCCCGGACGGCTCCGACCTGGTCGCCGACTTCGCCACCCCGCTGCCGCTCGCCGTGTTCGGCGACCTGTTCGCGCTCCCCGAGGCCGACCGGGCGCCGTTCGCGCGCTGGATCACCACCATGCTGACGCCGCCCGCGCCCCGCGACGCCGTGGCCGCGATCACCGCCGTCCACCGCTTCCTCGTGGACCTGGTCGCCGGGCGCCGCGCGGCCCCCGGCGACGACCTGCTGTCCGCGCTGGTCACGGCGCGCGACGAGGACGACCGGCTGACCGAGGACGAACTCGTCTCGCTCGCCTTCCTGATCCTGGGCGCGGGCATCGAGAACGTCCAGCACACCGTCTCGGCCGGCCTGTTCGCCCTCTCCCGCCACCCGGACCAGCTGGCCGCGCTCCGGTCGGACCCCGCGCTGCTGCCGGGCGCGGTCGAGGAGTTCCTGCGGTACGCGCACCCCAACCTGACGGCCATCCGCCGCTTCACCACCGAGGACCTGGACGTCGCAGGCACCGCCATACCCGCCGGCGAGACCGTCCTCCTCTGCCTGGCCTCCGCCAACCGCGACCCGCGCCGCCACGCGGACCCCGAGGCGTTCGACGTCACCCGCCCCGCCAAGACGGCCCAACTCGCCCTGGGCGCGGGGCTGCACTACTGCCTCGGCGCCCCGCTGGCCCGCCTGGAGATCGAGGTCGCCCTGACCACCCTGCTGCCGCGCTTCCCGCGCCTGGACACCGGGTCGGCACGCTGGCGGACCAACTTCCGCTCACACGCGCTGGCCCGCCTCCCCGTCACCGCCTGAGCGGACAGTGCGGCGCGCAGATCCACAGCACGAAGCTGTGCCCCCACCGGTCCCGCAACGTCCCCACCCGCCGCCCCGAGGCCCCGAGCCGGCGACCACAGCGCACACAGGCGATCCCCATCTGCTGCGCCGGCGTAAGCCGGTCGAACTCCGGCGTCTCATGCGCCCCACCCCATTCGACCCCCCTCATGCCACAGCCCTCCCACTTCCACCCGGATCGGCGCGAGCCGGCAGGAGAGAGATACCCGCGAATCACCCCCTCTCATCGCCGGCGCACGACGGCTCTCGGGGGCACGTAGGGCGCGGCTAGGGTCTGTCTGATAATTCCCGGTGGATCAGCGAGCGGCGGATGGCGCCCGGCTGGCAAGGCGCCGGATCGCAGCTCGTACTTGGCCGTACTCGCGCGATTCGGCAACGCAGCCAGGCGGGATGCTAGCCGTCGCGAGCCCGCCGGGGATTGTCAGACAGGCCCTAGGAACCGGGGGTGGTCGTCCGCACGGTGGCGACCATACGCGTCACCTGCACGGGGCCGGGAGCCGTGGAGAAGTCGGGCAGGTCCGTGTCCGCCCCGAGGGCGAGCAGCCGCATGAGCGCCTGGTCCTGCTCGAGCCCACCGAGCGACGGGTCCGGCTGTACTCGGCCCCAAGCGACCGCCTTCAACCGTTCCCACAGGTCCGGCTCGTCGACCAGCCGTGTGTAGAACCCCCGGTGCTCGCTTCGCAGGATCAACAGCTCGGCCAGCCGCAGCAGTCCCTCGCGGTCGAGCGGCCGGTCCCCGATCCGCTCCAGCACGGACGCCGTCAGGTTCAGCACGCTCACGAACCGTTTGGCCTTCCGCGGACTCGCGCCAAGGCCGACGCGTACCAGCCACCAGAACGGGTCGTCGTCGGCGAGCTCCGGGCGGACGTGCCCCGCGAGCGAATCGCGCAGCGCTGAGTCGTTCACCTCTGGGAGGAAAAAGGGCAGTTGGACGATCTTCTCCAGGTAGGCGGCTCCGGCCACCGGCGCCCGAGCGCCGAACTTCCGGGCGGCGACGTCGGACAGCAAGTCGTAGTCCATCGCCAGCACGAAGACGCAGCGCGAGTCGCCGGTGAACAGCTTGAGCGACTCAAGCACGGTCACGGCGACCTCGGGAGCACAGCGGTCAAGGTCGTCGATGAAGACGACCAGGCGGCCGCCGTCCCCGACGAACTCGCCGACGGCATCGGCGAAGTCCTGCTCGAAGACGTTCACGTGGCGATGGAATTCGGCATCGCTCTCCGCTAGTTGGTCGAGCGCCGACTCCGTCGTCTCCTTGCCGAGCAGTCCCCCGGTGGCCATCGCGCCGACCTGACCGAGCGTGCCACGCACCGTGAGCCAAGCGATGGACCGGGCCAACCGCAGTGCCTTCGCCCGGGTACGCTCGTTCCGTTGGATCTCGGCGAGAACCGAGGTGATGACCGCGCTCCACACCTCGTGCTTCTGGGCGTACTTCCAGGGGTTGATCCACACGGAGCGGGTGTCGGGGCCGAGGTGGTCCTGCCACATCCGGAGGAAGCTCGACTTGCCGGAGCCCCAGGGCCCGAAGATGCCCACGGTGAGGGGAAGCGGCGCGGCTGCCGCGACCGTGCTCGCCAGCACCTCCACATATGGTCGGAAGCCGTACTCGTCATCATCGAGTCGTGCGACGGGGTTGTCCGTCAGGGGAGGCGTGGTCGGCCGCACCGCTGGCCTCCTTCGTGTCAAGTTCTCGATGATCAGCGGCGATTCTGACAGACCGGGCAGCCAGACGCGCGGGTATCGCCTACCCTGCCAGCAGACGAGCCGACGGGGGAGAGCCGTGGGACGACCTCCGTCACGGACGGCCGCGAGTCCCTTCCCGCCTCTGGCAGTCCCGCAGCGCAAGGTCCCGGTCGACCGGTTACGCGGCCGCGACAAGCTGCTCGCCGAGGTCGCCGGGGCGATCGGGCGGCGGGTCAGGGGCGGTCCTGACGTCCCAGGAGTGTGGGTGCTCTCCGGCCTCGGCGGATGTGGCAAGACCACCGTCGCCCTGGAGATCGCACACCGTCTCTCCCCCGCGATGCGGCACCTCTGGTGGACCTCGGCTGAGGACCGACAGGGGCTTTCCGGGGCCCTGCAGGCCGTGGCCTACCAGGCCGGCGCTCAGGACGGCGAGTTCGGGCACGGCCATCCGGCCGACGTGTTGTGGCGACGCCTCGACGACCTGGCCGAGCCGTGGCTGCTGGTGTTGGACAACATCGATGAGCCCGCAGACCTCGCCGCGCCGGGCCGGCCCCTGGCACAGGCCGTCGGCTGGCTGCGCCCGCCGAAGCGGGCCTGCGGCATCGTCCTGATCACCAGCCGCGAGTCCCGTCCGGAGCGGTGGGCGCCCTGGGCGCACATCAAGGCCATGGACGTGCTGAACGTCGACCACGCTTCCCGGGTGCTGCTCGACCTGGCCCCGGGAGCCGGCGATGAGCGGGAGGCCAGGGAGCTGGCGCGGCATCTGGGCGGCCTGCCGTTGGCCCTGGACCTCGCGGGTTCCTATCTGGCCCGCGCGCGTGAGGAGCTGTGGCCGAGCCCCGACACGCCGGGGACGTTCACCGCCTACCGTGACAGCGTGGACCAGCGGCTCGACGAACTGGCTGCCGACCAGGACGCCTTCCTCGGGGAACCCGATCGCCAACGCAGGGCGATCGGCACCACCTGGCAGCTCTCGCTCGCCCTGCTGAAGCGCCAGGGCCACGCCGCGGCTGAGACGTTGCTGTGGCTCCTGTCAAGCCTCGGCCAGGCCCCCGTGCCGCTCGGACTACTCGACCCGGACGTACTGCTCGGCAGTGGGCTGTTCGGTGGCGGCACGAGTCGTTCGCAGCTCGGCGACGCCCTCAGGGGTCTTGCCGGGCTCCGGCTGATCAAGCTGGAGCACGCTCGCGTCGACGGCTCCGACAGCGCTGCCGGGCTCCGGCGAATCATCGACGTGCACCCACTGGTCAGGGCGAGCAACAGGCAGCAGGCGGACTATCTTCGGCTGCTACCCGCGCTGCTCACGCCCCTTACGGAGTTGCTGAACCGGGCGGTCGCCCCGCTCCACACGCCGGAGGACCGCGCCGACTGGCCCCGTTGGCGACTCCTGGCCCCGCACTGCACCGCCCCATTCCTTTCCTTGGACGCGAGCGCGGACGTGTCACCCGACCAGGTCGTCGCGGCGACTCATCCCGCCCTGCGCGCCGGCCAGTACCGCCACGAACTGGGCCTCTACACGGACGCCGAGCAGGAGCTGCGCAGAGTGGTTGACCTGCGGCGTGACCGCCTCGGCGCCGAGCACCCGGCCACCCTGGACGGCCGCCTGGCACACGCCCTGTCGCTGCGCTACGCCGGCCGGTTCGCCGAGGCGGAGGCCGAATACCTCGCCGTCGCCCGCTGCCGGGACAGGGGCGTGCCGGCCGATCACCGCATCATCCAGTCGGCTCGTGGCGGCCGCGCTCGTGTACTGCGCGAACTCGGCGATCTCGCGACGGCGGAGACCGAACTCCGTGCTGTTCTGGAGATCCGACGACGCCAGCCCGAGAACCATCTGCCACTGCTCCGCACGCGCTACGACATGGCCTCGGTCCTGCATGAGCGGGGACGACTCGACGAGGCCATCAGTGAGTTGGAGGACATCCAACGGGTAGCGCGGCAGCGGTACGCCGACGACCACCCCTTGGTGTTGGGCGCTGGCACCCGACTGTTCCGCGCGTTACGTGATGCCCGCCGGTTCGACGAGGCCGAGGCGATCGGGAGCGCCATCGTCGCGGAGCACGACAAGGCGGGACGGTCCGAGCATCCGGACGCGCTGGTCACCCGGCACGAGCTCGCCCGGGTGATCCGCGACCAGGGGCGGCTCGAAGAGGCCAGGGCCCGGTTCGCGGAGATCGGTGACGCCTACGGGCGGCGTCTCGCTCCGAACCACCCGGGCGCCCTGGCCAGCCGACACGAGCTCGCCAGCGTCCTCCACCAACTCGGCCACTTGGAGGAGGCCGCGGCCCACTTCCACGCCGTGCTGGCGGCCGTGCGCGAGCACTACGACGAACACCATCCCGCCGTCCGGGCAACTCGCCACAACCTGGCCCTGGTGCTGCGGGAGCCGGAGTGGCCAGGACCCGACCGCGCTGGCGAGACCGATATGGGAGGGCATGCGCATGCTGGAACGTGACCGCGCCGTCACCGAGATCTCCGATATCGCCGAAGTGGCCGACCTCCCGCTGGACAGCGCCTTGTCCGTGGAGCTCCCCGAGGAGGACGTCGTCGCCCAACGCGTACGCGCGAGGTTCACGCGCCCCTGGCTGAGTCGGGGTGACAGCGCGGCGCCGCCCTCGGGCGGCTACTCGTGGGGGCGCCACACCCCCGCGACCAACGACGACGAGCTGCCCGCCGTCAGTTACGCCCCGCCTCCGCAGGGCGCGGACAAGAAGCCGGAGGACCGTCAGGACGAGGAAGACCCGGACGATCAAGCTCTCCGCCCGTCCGGCGAGGCGACGGTCGTCGCCCCCGGAGCCGGGCGGGAGCCCCAGCCCGGCATCGACACGCTCCGCCACCAACAGCACGGCATTCGGCGGTTCATGCTGGGAGAACTCCTGCGGGCGGCGGGCGACGTCACACTCACGGGACCGCTGCCACCGATCGCCGACGCGCGCGACCTGTTGGTCGACGCGGACCGGGCGGCGCCGGCAGCGGTGGCGAACATCCTCCTTTACCCGAGCACGGGTCGCTGGCTCAGCCATGTGCTACGCCGGCTCCACGCGGCCGACGAGGGCCCGGTACCGTTCTGGGTCGACCTGGGGCACCTGCACGCCATCGCCTCGGCCGCCGCCATCAGGGCCAACCTCGACTTCGCGTTCCAAGCGCCAGCGCGCGAGGGCGCGGTCCTCCTGCCGACGCTCGGCCTGGCACGGCTCGGGGACGTGGGCACGGTGGCGGCGGAGATCAGCGCGGCGAACGGTCATGGCGTCATCAGCCACGGCCGGGCCTCGGTCGCCGTCCCCGGCCCCACAGCCCCCGGCTGGCTGCCGCTCAGGCGAGTCACGGCCGAGTCTGGGACGAGGGAACTGACGCTGTGCGTTGACGACCTCGACACCTTCCGGGATGCCGATCCCCCGACCGCGCCCATGCCCCTCCCGGAAGGGGAGGTAACCCGCTGGCGACGCCTGATCGAGGGCGCATGGCGGCTGATCGTCGATCTCGATGCCGCGCAGGCGGCGTCTCTCGCCACAGCCTTGAGCTCGCTGACTCCCAAGGCGGCACTCCCCGACGGCGGCGTGACGTCGCTGTCCTCAAGCGAAGCGTTCGGCGGAGTGGTGCTGACCATGCCGGCTGACCCGGTGCAGCTGGCGGAGACGCTGGTGCACGAGTTCCAGCACATGCGGCTCAACGCGATGCTGGACACTACCGAGTTCCTCGAACGCCCCGTAGCTCGCGACGCTCTGTTCTACGCTCCATGGCGGAACGACCCACGCCCTCTGGAGGGCGTGTTCCACGGAATCTTCGCCTTCTTCGGCGTAACCGAATTCTGGCTTCACGTCAGCCGGTCCGCAGGCGATGAACGGAGTCTGCGTCGGGCCCGGTTCGAGCTGGCCTACTGGCGAATCCAGACCTGGGACACGTTCACGGCACTGCGCACCCATCGGCGGTTCACTGCCGATGGCCGACGGTTCCTGCGCGAAATGTCGGAAGGCGCCGTGGAGTGGCGGCGTGAGCCGGTGCCCACGGACGTCGTCCAGCTCGCGCGGGAGGCGGTCGTCGCGCATCGCGCCCTCTGGCGGTTGCACCATCTGCGCGCCGCGCCGTCGGTGGTGGCCGAACTCACCGACGCCTGGCGCGCAGGCCGTCCACCTGCTCAATACGTCAGCCGATCACCGTCGCTACTCCGACCTATGGCCACGGAAGCCACAGATCTGAACTCCGCGGTCTCGCCATATCGACGGGCAGCCGTCGACGACGCCCAGCCGGACGGCCTCCTCGGCCCGGTCGAACGTGAACGGCCGACCGACCCGGGCGCATGGCTGCGCCTCGGTCTGGCCCTGCGTGCCGCCGCGCCAAGCTCCCCGGCCGCACGAGCTCTGGTACACCGGCCGGAACTCGTGCGGGACGTCCACGAGTCACTCCGGTCCACCCTCGCCGGGACCACAACGCCCACCGACCTGATCCCCCTGGCCGCCTGGCTCGGCGCGCCGGGCGATCAGGACATCCCGCCCGTCTTCTCGCCCTGACGGCACCACCTCACCGCCGACCCCACGACGGCCGGCAGCAGGGCCAGGGCGGCGAGCGCGTTGAGCGCGGTGACCAGGCCGAGGCTCGCGGCCAGGGTCGGGGCGGCCAGGCCGCCGACGACGGCGGCCAGTGCGTCGGCGGCCAGGAAGAGGGCCGTGACGCGACCCAACATGGCGACCGGGACGGTGTGTTGGAGGTGGGTCTGGACGACGGTCAGCAGCAGGCTACCGGGCACGCCGACCAGGCACGCCGCGAGCACGGCGGCCGGCAGCCCCGGGGCGTTGGCCAGGGCGAAGAAGGCGGCGCCCGTGCCGATCCTGGCGGCGGCCAGGACCCGGAGGGTGCCGAACCGGGCCAGGGCCGGGCCGGCGAGCGCCGCACCGAGCAGGAAGCCGGCGCCGAGCCCGGAGACGACATAGCCGAGAGCGTGGCCCGGTGCCTGGAGGCGGGTGACGAGGAGCGGCACGAGCAGCGCGGTGAGCCCGGCGTTGGCCGTGAGGAAGAGAGTGTTGGCGGCGAGCGTGCCGCGCAGCGCCCGGTCAGCGGCGACGGCGGCGAGGCCGGCGCGTAGCCCGCCCCGGGTGGGGATGGTCCGTGCGGTCGGGACCCTTCGGCCGAGGAGGGCGAAGAGCGCGGCGGAGGCAAGGTAGCCGGCGACGTCGATGGCCAGCACCGCGCCGATGCCAGGCCCGGCGAGCAGCAGGGCGCCGAGCGGTGGCGCGCCCAGCCTGAGCACGCTGCCGGCAGTCAGCTCCAGGGCGTTGGCGGCGGCGAGTTCGCGCTGGCCGGTGCCGACGACGGCGGGGGTGAGGGCGCGGACCGCGGGGCGTTGGACGGTCGCGGCGGTGTTCTCGGCGAGGACGGCGAGGTAGAGCAGCCAGACCTCGCCCGCGTCGTCGACCAGGAAGATCAGTGCAACGGCGGCCGCGCAGGCCAGTTGGGCCAGGCACAGGGCGCGGGTGAGGCTCACCCGGTCGAGCAGCACGCCGGCCCAGGGGCCGACCAGGAGGCCGGGCAGTGCCTCGACGGCGATCGCGAGCCCGGTGGCCGTGGCAGAGCCGGTGAGGTGGAAGACATGCACCGGGATGGCCACGATCAGCAGCCAGTTGCCGAGCGCGGCAACGACGCTGCCGCCCAACAGCAGCCGGAACGCGGGGTGGCGCGGGACAGGGACTCTCACCCGACAGAAAGTATCTCTGTAGAATATTTTTTGGCAAGAGTGTTCTGTGAAGACAGCTCGGTTCAGGAGGCGGCGGTATGGACGGCGTGGAACTCGGCCAGGAGTTGCGGGCCCGCCGCAGGGCGGCGGGGCGGACCATCGCCTCGGTGGCGGCGGACGCGGGGCTCTCGGTGCCCTACATCGCCAACCTGGAGAACGGGCGGGGCAATCCGACGCTGGCCGCGCTGGCCAGGCTGGCCGAAGCGCTGGGCGCGCGGCTCGACGTCTCGCTCGCCGACGCCGGCACCGAGGACGAGGAGACGGCGGAGGCGCGGCGGCTGCTTCGGACGCCGCGGGCGCGGGCCGTCGTCGCCTCGCTGCCCGGCGGGGAGTCGCGCGTGCTCGCGGCGCTGACGGCGATCGCCGGGGCGGCGGGCCGATCCCCGGCCGAGCGCGACCTGGAGCGGCTGCTCGACCTCCTGCTGTTGGCGACCGACGAGCGGTGACCGCGACCTGGTGGCCGGTGGATTGACATGGGCGGGTCAGAGGGGAAGTCTGATGGAAGCTGGGAGGTGTTGTTCGCTTCTGTTCCTTCGCCGCGTCATTCGCCTGGAGGTCAACGATGACCGAGCACAACGCGCTGAGCCGTCGCCGGCTGCTGACCGGGGGTGCGACCGTCGCCGCCGTGGCGGCGGCCGGTGGCCTGGGGGCCGCCGGTCGGGCCCACGCCGCCGAGACCTGGGAGACCGTGCTCAACACGGACTCGTTCGCCAGCTACCAGTCCCTGGAGGCGAACTGGAACTACCGCTACCCGTGGGGCTCGGACCACAACGGCAGCGCCCGCATGTACGCCAGCCCGAGCGACCACAACCACGTCTTCCTCTCCGGCGGCGGGGTGTTGACCCTGCTGGCCACCCGCATCAACTGGGACGAGGGCACCAGCAGTTCCACGCCCCACCTGCCGATCCGCTACCACTCGGGCGCGATCCACGCCAAGCACCAGATCACCGTCACCAACCAGTTCCCCAACTACGAGGTGAAGGGCGAGTTCCAGGCGCCGAGCGCGCCCGGGACGTGGCCGGCGTTCTGGCTCACCGGGGTCAACAGCTGGCCGCCGGAGAGCGACATCCTGGAGTTCAAGGGCGACAACCGCAACTGGTTCAACACCTTCCGCACCTCGTCCGACGTCTCCAGCACCATCGTCCCGGTCTCCTCGCCCGGCAGCTGGCACGGCTACCGGGCCTGGATCACCAAGGTCAACAACACCGACGTCGACATCCACTACTACCTGGACGGCACCTGGAAGGCCGCGCACCGCGGCGCCGGCTTCGTCGGCAAGCCGCTGTGGCTGATCTACAACCTCCAGATGGAGGGCTCGTCCGGCAACTCGGGCCCGACGTCCGACACCTACTACCGGGCCCGCAACGTCTACATCGGCCGCACCCGGGTCAGCTGAACCGGACCGCGGCGGCGCGCAGCGCCACCCGGGCCGGGATCGCCGTGGCCAGCAGCGTGAGGCCCACGACCGCCGCCACCAGCGGCGCGTAGCCGGTCGCCGAGACGGCCGGGGCGACCCGGCCCGTCATCCCGCCGCTGAACGCGGCGAGCGTGGCCAGCGCGATGCCCGTGCCCAGCAGCACCGCCGTCGCCGCCACCGTCAACGACTCGAGGCGCAGCATCCGCAGCACCTGCCGCCGGCTGGTGCCGATCAGCCGCAGCAGCGCGAACTCGCGGGCCCGGTCGGCGGTCGCCATCGCCAGGGTGTTGACGGCGGCGATGGTGGTGAAGGCGAGCACCAGGCCCATGCCGAGGAACGCGACCTCGGCGTCGGCCCGCCGGCCCTCCGCCACCCGGTCGGCGAACGCGCCGCCGTCGCGCACCGCGAGCCACGGGAACTCCCCGACGGCTGTGGCGAGTTCGGCCGCGTCGACGGAGCCGTCCGTGGCCACCAGCGTCGCCTCGGCCAGCGGGTCGTCCACGTGCGCGGCCACCAGGCCACGGTCCAGGGTCAGTTCACCGAAGCCGAGCCGGCGTTCGTAGACGGCCACCACGGTCGGCGTCACCGGCGTGTTGTCGCCCAGTACCAGCGGGAACGCGTCCCCCGGCCGCAGCCCGTGCCGGTCCGCCACCAGCTCGCTCACCGCCACCCCGTCCTCGTCGAGGTCGGCCAACGAGCCGGCGACGACGCCGAGATCGAGCGTCTCGGCCAGCCCAGGCCCTGACGTGACGCCCTGCGTGCGGTAGCGGTCGAGCCCCGCGGTGCGGACCTCCGTGTGCGACACCTCGGTGACGGCGGTGACGCCGGGCACCGACCGCAGCCGGTCCCCCACGACGGTCGGCACGCCGAGTCCGCCGTCGGACACCACGGTGTGCTCGGCCACCACCCCGTCCCTGGCCTGCCGTTCGGCCGCCGCGCCCAGCGTCGGCTGGCTGAACACGATCACCGCGGCCATCGCCACCAGCAGCGTCAACGGCGTGATGACGGCCGCCAACCGGCGCGCGCCGGCCCGGGCGTGGTGCGCGGCCAGATGGCCCGAGACCCGGGAGAGCCGCAGCGGCACGCCGAGCACCGCGAACGCGCCCCTGGCCAGCACGGGTCCGAGCAGCGCCACCGCCACGCACAGCACCAGCACCGCGAGATAGGTGACGGGCGTGGCCGCCGGCTCGGTGCGCAGTGCCGACAGCACCACGAGCAGCACCACCCCGCCGGCGAGCACCAGGCCGCCGGCCAGCAGCCGGCCCCACGCCACCCCGCGCACGTCGACCGCCGACTCGGTCAGCGCCTCGGCCGGCCTGATCCGCGCCGTGCGCCGCGCGGCGATCCTGGCCGCGAGCCAGGCGGCGAACAGCGTGGCCAGCACGGCGGCCACGGCCGGGAACGGACTCGCCACCCGCTCCAACGTCTCGGGCACCGTGCCGAGTTCGGTCAACCTGGCGTGCAGCAGGGCCGCCAGCGGCTGCCCGGCCACCGCGCCGCACCCGCCGGCGAGCAGGCCGACGATCAGCGCCTCGCGGCCGATGAGCCGCCGCGTCTGACGCGGCGTCGCGGCGATGGCGCGCAGCAGCGCGAGCTCCCGGTGCCGCTGTTGGGTGGCGAGCGTCAACGTGCCGACCACGACCAGCACCGCCACCAGCAGCCCGGTGCCGCCGATGGCGCCGCCCATGCTGACCAGCCGCACCCGTGCCTGGGCAGCGTCCAGGAACTCGACCTCGCCGCGCTCGCCGCCGGTGCGCACCACGGCCGAGATGTCGCGCAGCGCCTCGCCGAGCCGGGCGGCCAGCTCGTCGGCCGTCACCCCCTCGGCGGGGAAGACGCCGAGGACCGTGTCCCGCCCGTCGTGTCCGGCGAGCCGCCGCGCCTCGTCCTCCGCGAAGAAGACCGCGGACTGCTCGGTGACGGCGCCCTCGGCCACCCCGACCACCGTGTACCCGGCCGGCGCGGCCGTCGCCTGCACGGTCACCGCGTCCCCGACGGCGATCCCGGCCCGCCGCGCGAGACCGGCGTCCACCACGATCTCGTCGCCCGCCGCCGGCGCCCGCCCGCCGTCCCGGACGATGAACGGCGTGAGCGCGGCAGAACTCCACGCGTGCCCCAGCGACTCGGGCCCGCTCGCGGCGCCGACCACCGCCGCCGGGAACGTGACCTCCGGCACCACCCGGCCGACCCCCGGCACGCCCGCCACCGCCCCGGCGGTGCCGGCCGGCAGCCAGGCGCGCTCGCTCACCGGCTTCGCCTTGTGCTTGACCTTGTCGCCCTTCCGCGTCTCGTGGCGCACGTTCTGGTCGGCGGCCACCACGACCGGCGCGGCGGCGTACCGCTCGGTCCCGATCTCGCCCCGCAGCCCCGTCTCCAACAGGCCGCCGCACGCCGTCACCAGGGCGGCCGCGCAGCACAGCGCCAGGAACGCCCCGACGAAGCCGGCGCGCCGGGCGCGCAGGGTCCACCACGCATAGCGCAGCATCAGGCCCACGCCCCCATCCGCGTCATCCGGTCCGCGACCCGCTCGGCGGTGGGCTCGCCCAGTTCCCCGACCAGCCGCCCGTCGGCGAGGAACAGCACGGTGTCGGCGTACGAGGCCGCCACCGGGTCGTGCGTCACCATCACCACCGTCTGGCCGCTCTCCCGCACGATCCCGCGCAGCAGTTCCAGCACCGACTTCGCGGTGACCGTGTCCAGCGCCCCGGTCGGCTCGTCGCCGAAGACCACGTCCGGCTCGGTGATCAACGCCCGTGCGATGGCGACGCGTTGCTGCTGACCACCGGACAACTCGGCGGGCCTGGCGTCGGCCTTCCCGCCGAGCCCGACCCGCTCCAACGCGGCCTCCACCCGCCGTCGGTCGATCCGCCGCCCGGTCAGCCGCAGCGGCAGGGTCACGTTGTGCCGCACCGTCAGCGCCGGCACCAGGTTGAACGCCTGGAACACGAACCCCACCCGTTCCCGCCGCACCTCGGTGGCCCGCCGCTCGTCCAGCCCGCTGATCTCCACGCCCCCGAGCCAGGCACGGCCGGCCGTCACCCGGTCGAGCCCCGCCGCGCAGTGCAGGAAGGTGCTCTTGCCCGAGCCGGAGGGCCCCATCACGGCGGTGAAGCTGCCGCGCGGTATCGCGACGCTCACCCCGTCCAGGGCCCGCACGGCCGAGCCGTTCCGCCCGTACACCTTGCTGACGCCGTCCAACCGGACCGCCGCCACGGTCGTCATCTCGCCGTTCATTCCGCCGTCTCTCCTGTCTGGCCTGCCTGGTCTGTCTGGTCGTCGGCCGGCTCGGCGAACGCGTCGGGGAACGCCAGGAACCGCGTGTACACCGTCCGGGCCCCCGGCGGCGTCTCGTCCGCCGGGCGCTTGTAGCGGTTGAGCAGCGCGATGTACGCCTCGAACAGCTCCCGCAGTTCGTCCGCCGTCAGCCGCACCGTCCCGCGCGAGTACGGGAGGGCGTCCGCCCAGCCTTCGGGCGCCGGCCGGCCCCGCAGCGCCTCGAAGGCCCGCAGGTCGGCGACGTACGCCAGCCGGTTCAGTTCGTCGACGGCGCTCCTGGTCTCCGCGTCCGCCCCGCCGCCCGCCGGGAACCGCAGGTCCCGCGCCCCGACCCGCCACCACCGCTCCCGTCCGTGCCCGGCCCCGGCCGCCTCCACGACGAACCCGTGCCGCGCCAGCTCCCGCAGGTGGTAGCTGGTCGCCCCCGAGTTCAGCCCGAGCCCCCGCGCGACCCGCGCCGACGTGGCCGGGCCGTGTACGCCGAGCCACTCGAGGATCCGCAACCGCCTGGGGTGCGCGAGTGCCTTGAGCCCGTCGAGGGAGGGGGTGAACGTCATGCGCACAGACTCCTGTGCACAGGGGTGTGTGCACGATCCGACGACCCCCAGGACCGGGGGTGGGGTTAACCCCCGTCCGTCCGGGTGAGCTCCGCGCCGCGCGGGCCGGTTCCTCCCTCGTGGCGCGGCGGCCGGTCCCGAGACTGGTCGGCAGCGACACCCCGAGGAGGGCTCCCATGGATCGGCTGCCGATCGTCTACGTGCGCGGGTACGCCGGGCCGACCGCCGGGATCAACGAGCAGGTGGACGATCCCTTCTACGGCTTCAACCGGGGCGCCACCCATGTGCGCGTCGGCGGCGACGGCGACCCGACGTTCTACCAGTTCGAGGGGCCGCTGCTGCGGCTGATGACCGACGAGGGCTACCAGTTGCTGGTCCGCGGCGACCAGCACCAGTACCTGCGGGGCGCCGAGGACGCCAGCGTGCCGCCCGCCTCGCTCTGGGTGTACCGCTTCTACGACCAGGCCGCGACCACCTTCGCCGCGCCGCCGCACGAGAGCCTGCCGGAGCGGCTGCTCGGCAAGCTGCACCGCCGGGTCACCGCGGACGGCTTCGACATCGAGTCGGCGGCGGCCGGCCTCTACGACCTCGTCGAGCTGATCCGGCGGAAGACCGGGGCGCCCAGGGTGTTCCTGGTGGCCCACTCCATGGGCGGGCTCGTGGTCCGCTGCATGATGCAGAAGGTCTGCTTCCAGGCCGACGCGGAAGGACACCCCCGCTCACCGGCGAAGGACCTGGTGGCGCGGTTCTTCACCTACGGCACCCCACACGGCGGCATCGCCTTCCGCCTGGCGGCCCTGGACCGCGGTGAGCAGGTCTTCGGCCCGGCCGGCTCGGACATCTTCGCGCCGGAGAAGATGTACGGCTACCTGGAGCCCAAGGCCCGCTTCGGCGACCTGCCGCCGCGCTCGGCCGACTTCGACCCGCAGCGCCTCCCCGAGCAGGCCTTCGACACCGACGACGTGTTCTGCCTGATCGGCACCGACCCCAGGGACTACGGCCTCTCCCGGGTGCCCGTCGGCCCCAGGAGCGACGGCCTGGTCCGCATCGAGCGCGCCTATGTCCGGGGCGCCCACCGGGCCTACGTCTACCGGTCCCACTCCGGCACGTACGGGGAGGTGAACTCCGAGGAGGGCTACCAGAACCTGCGGCGCTTCCTCTTCGGCCGCTGGCAGGTCCGCCTCGACCTCGCGGGGCTGCCGGGCGACCTGCCGGAGGAACCCGTCTGGCAGGCGGACGCGCGCCTCGTCATCCGCGGCCTGCCCATCGTCATGACCGAGCAGAGCGCCGCCCACTGGTGTCCCGTCCAACTCGGCGACGAGATCCGCCGCCGAGCCGGCAGCGGCGGGGCCGGCGTCGCCGTCCCGGTGGCCGGCACCTTCCTGCTCGACCGGGACCGCCTCCGCTACGCCCTCACCCTGCGCGTGTTCTCCCTGCGCGAGGACGGCGGCCGCCTCCACCTCGGCGAGCACCTGGAGCAGGTGCCCGCCTGGGCCGACACCCTCGTCGTGGACGTCCAGCCGGGCGCCGACGACGCGGGCCTCACCGCCTGGGCCGCCTGGAACAGCGCGGTCGACGGGCCGCCCGACCGCTTCGACCCCATCACCGAAGGGCTCCCCGACGGTGCGCGCGGACCGCTGGAGTGGCGGCGCGAGGACCGGGACCTGTTGGCCGACGTCCCGCTGCCCGCCACCGCCCGCGCCCTGACCGTCCTCGGCCCGGACGCCGCCCTGCGCCTCGCCGTCCGCGACCGGCAGGCCGCCGGCTGACCGCCTGCCCGGATGCCGGAAAGTAGGTGGCATCTACAACGATCCGCCGTACCCTGCCTCCATGAGCATCGACGCCCTCACCACCCGCGCCCCCCTGCCGCCGCTCGCCGGGCGGGTCGCGGAGGTAGGGGCCTCGCCGGTGCGGGAGATCCTGGCGCTGACCGCGCGGCCCGAGGTGATCTCCTTCGCGGGCGGGCTGCCGGCCCCCGAACTGTTCGACGCGGAGCGGATACGCGCGGCCTACGACCGGGTGCTGGCCGAGGCGCCACGCCGGGTGCTGCAGTACGCGACCACCGAGGGCGACCCCGCGCTGCGCGCCGCCGTGGCCGGGCGGCTCACCGAGCGCGGCCTGCCGACCGGGGCGGACGAACTGCTGGTCACGGCCGGCTCGCAGCAGGCGCTGACCCTGGTCGCCACCGCGCTGCTCGACCCCGGCGACGTGGTGCTGGTCGAGGAGCCGACGTACCTGGCCGCGCTCCAGTGCTTCGGCTTCGCCGGGGCCCGGGTGGTGCCGGTGCCGTGCGACGCGGACGGCGTCGACCCGGCGGCGCTCGACCGGCTGATCGCCGCCGAACGGCCGAAGCTGCTGTACCTGATCCCCACCTTCCAGAACCCGACCGGCCGCACCATGCCCGTCGAACGGCGGCGCGCCGTCGCGGAGTCGGCGGAGCGGCACGGGCTGTGGATCGTGGAGGACGACCCGTACGGGGAGCTGCGCTTCGAGGGCGATCCCGCACCGTGGCTCGCCTCGTTCCCCGGCGTCGAGGACCGCACGGTGCTGCTCGGCAGCTTCTCCAAGATCATGTCCCCGGGGATGCGCCTCGGCTGGCTGCGCGCCCCCGCCGCGCTACGACGCGCCTGCGTGATCGCCAAACAGGCCGCCGACCTGCACTCCTCAGCCGTCGACCAGGCCGCGGCCGCCCGCTACCTCGCCGACAGCGACCTGGGGGCGCACCTCACCCGGGTCCGCGCCGCCTACCGCGAGCGCCGCGACGCGCTGCTCGCCGGACTGCCGGCCGCGCTGCCGCCCGGCAGCACCTGGAACCGCCCCGAGGGCGGCATGTTCGTCTGGGCGAGCCTCCCGGCCGGGCACGACGCCACCGCGCTGCTGCGGACGGCGATCGCGCACGACGTGGCGTACGTGCCGGGGGCTCCGTTCTACGCAAGCGAGCCCGACCCGACGACGCTGCGCCTGTCGTTCACCACCCACACCCCCGAGGAGATCGCGGAAGGCCTGCGCCGGCTACGCCGAGCCTTCGGCTGACGGTTCTCCGCCGAGCGGCCACGACCGTGCGTCCACCGCCTCTACCGTGGGGAGCGAAAGGCCGCCGGGTCCGCCGAGCCGGCACCGGCGGCACCGGCGACTCGGTGAAGAGGTGAGCGGGCGCCCATGCCCAAGGCACGACGGTCCTCGTTGACGGCATGGCTGAGCACCCTCGACGAGGGGCGGTTGCACCGAGTGCTCCGCAACAGACCGGACGCCGCGGCGGCGCCGGAGCCGCGTGCCCTGGGGGAGTTGGCGGAGCGCCTCCAGCGCCCCGGGTCCGTGGCCCTCGCCGTGGCTCGGCTGCCGCTGCCCGCGCTGCAGGTGGCCGAGGCGGTCGCGGCGCTCGGCGAGCGCGGCGGTCGCGCCGGCCTGGCGGCGCTGTTGGGGCGTCGTGCCGAGCGGGCCGTCCGGCGCCTGGACGAGATGCTGACGACGCTGGCGGACCACGCGCTGGTCTGGCCGGCGGACTCCGGCGAGCTGCGGATGGCGACCGCGCTGCGAGAGGTGTGGGCGACCCCGCTCGGCCTCGACCAGCCGCTGGAGGCACTGCTTTCGGCGGCGACGTCCGAGGACCTGCGCGCCATGCTGGCCAAGCTCGGCGTCAAGGCGTCCGGCGACACCAAGGCGGCCCGGCTCGCGGCGCTGCGCGAGCACTACGGCTCCGCCGAGCGGATCCTCGCGGTGGTGGCCAAGGCGCCGCCCGGGACCCGGCGACTGCTGGAGCGGCGGGCCGCGGGCCCGCCGGCCGCCCGCCGGGGGATCATCTTCGGCTCCCCCGATCCGGTACCCGGGGCCGACTCCCGCTGGGCCGAGGAGCGTGGCCTGCTCCTGCGCGAGCGTCACGGGTACGGGCGGCCCCGGATGCCGGCCGAGGTGGCGCTCGCGCTGCGCGGCCCCGAATGGCGGGCGCCGTTCGACGCCGAGCCGCCGGCCGTCGACCTGGTCCCGGTCGGCGACGAGGAGGTGGCGCGGGAGGCCGCGGCGACCGCCGGGGCGTTCACGGCCCGCGCCGCCTCGGTGCTCAAGGAGTGTGCCGACCGGCCGCTCGCCGTCCTGAAGTCGGGCGGCGTGGGCGTCCGGGAGCTGGCCCGGCTCGCCAAGGCCACGCGGTGTGACGAGCCGGTGGTGCGGCTCGTCCTGGAGTGCGCGCACGCGTCCGGGCTGCTGTCCAGGACCGGGAACCAGGTCGTGGCGACCAGGGCGTACGACGCGTGGGCGGAGCACGAGCCGGCCGACCGGCTGGTCACGCTGCTCCGCGCCTGGTGGGGGCTCCCCATGACCCCGACCGGCGCCCGGGACGAGGAGGGCAGGGCCGTGCCGGCACTGGCCCCCTTCGTCTCCTGCGCGGGCTGCGCGCAGGCACGCCGGGGTCTGTACGACGCGCTGCGCGGGCTACCGGCGGGGCACGGGGCGGCGCGGCCGGCCGAGGTCGGCACGCTGATCCCCTGGCACCGACCGATGGCCGACGAACTCCCGCAGGACGCCACACCGTTCGCCTCCCTCATCGGCGAGGCGACGACGTTGGGCGTCCTCGCCGCCGGGGCGCTCTCCCCCCTCGGGTCAGCGCTCCTCGACGACGATCCGACGGAGCTCCTGGAGCGGGCCGGCCGGCTGCTGCCACCCGCCGTGTCCCGCGTCCGGTTCGGGTCCGATCTCACGGCCGTGGCCATGGGCACGCCGTCGACGCGGCTGTTGACGCTGCTCGACTCGGTCGCCGACCGCGAGTCCGACGGCACGGCCTCGCTGTGGCGGTTCAGCCCGGCGAGCGTCCGCCGGGCCATGGACGCCGGACACGGAGCGGCGGAGATCGAGGGCGACCTGGCGGCCATCACCGATCAGCCGCTGCCGCAGCCGCTGACCTATCTGATCGCCGACACCGCCCGCAGGCACGGACAGCTGCGCGTGGTCTCCGCGCTCTGCGTCGTCATCGGCGAGGAACCTGGACTGGTCGCGGAGATCGCCGCCCATCGCCGGCTCGCGAAGCTCGGCCTCCGCCGAGTGGCTCCGACGGTGGTGGTGGCGGAGGCCACGCCGAAGGACACGCTGGCCGCGTTGCGCGCCGAGGGTTACGCGCCGGTCGCCGAGACCGCCGCCGGCTCCCTACGCGTCGAACGCGCTCCGGCCGAGCGGGCGCCGGCACCGCTGCCCCGCGCTCGGACGGCCCAGGTCGGCGGGCCCGAGCTGCGCGCGTTGACCGCCGGCCTGCTCGCTGGCCCGGTGGACGCGCCCCAGCCCGACCAGGACCGGGAGCTGCCCGACGACTCCGACACCGCGGAACTCCTGGCCTGCAACGCCGAGCAGCTGTCCCTGGCCGACCGGCGTCAGCTCGCCCACGCCATCCACGAGGGCGAGGCCGTCACGATCGCGTACGTCTCGGGCGCGGGGGCGCACACGGTGCGCACGCTCAGCGAACTCGACCTCGACCCGCCGTTCCTCTACGCCTGGTGCCACCTGCGCGAGGACGACCGCGTCTTCGCCCTCGGCCGCATCCAGAGCGTCATGCCGGCGGCCGCGACCGTGATCGGTTAGCCGGGAACGCCGAAACGCCGTGTCGATCCGGGGGCCCGGAGGAACCGGGCGGCCGGATCGACACGGCGTGAGGTCCGTGTCCCGGGAGCGGTCAGGCGGCCTGCGGGCGGCGGGTGACCTTGCCGCTCTTCAGGCACGAGGTGCAGACCTTGACGCGCTGCGGGGTGCCGTCGACGACCGCCCGCACGGACTGAATGTTCGGGGTGAACTTACGCGGCGACCGCGCCTTGACCCGACGCGCGATGGCGTTCTTGCCGAGGCGGGAGACCCTGTTGCCGAAGGAGGGTTCCTTGGCGCACACATCGCAACGGTTAGACATTCGACTACTCTCCGTACGGGACCGGCCTTGATACTGCAACGACTACTAGCCCTCAGTGGGCATACATCCCTTTAGTCTAAGGCACTCCCGGGACGCCCCCGACCACCCCCGTCGAGGCAACCGGGCGCCCCTCCCAAACTTACACTTCCAAACTGGCAGACTTGGAGTGTAGAGTTTCCGGTGGAGGTGCCACATGCCCAAGTCCATGCGAACGATCGAGGTCGACGATGAGGTGTTCGCCTACCTGCAAAGCCGCAGTGAACCCCTTGTCGACACCCCCAACGACGTCCTGCGCCGCGAACTGTTGAACAGCGGAAAGCCCACCGGCGACGGCACGGGCGGCCGCAGGGCCGGGGCCCTCAAGCCCCTCATCGACGCCGGCCTGGTCGCCGCCGGAGACACACTCCGCCACCACCAGTCGCGGCTGAAGCGGACCCACGAAGCCACCATCACCGCCGACGGCTGGATCGAACTCCCCGACGGCCAGGTCTTCCCCCGGCCGTCGCCCGCGCTTCAGGAGCAGACCGGTAACGCCATCAACGGCTGGAGTCAGTACACGCACGTCCGCAGCGGAAGCCGCCTGGAGGACCTGCGCGACAAGCTCGCGCAGCGCCAGTCGTGACGCACCAGGAGACGCGACTCATCCGGTCGCACGTGAAAAGAGCTGTGCCCCGGGCTGTGTGCAAAGCAGTGACAGTACTCCGGGGCGCACTCCCCCAAAGTAACACGGACCGTCTATCGAGGGAGCGGCGATGGTGACGGCAGAAGAGGCCAAGCGGCTCATCGACGCGATCTCCGCCGAGCGGTTCCGCCCCTTCCTCGACGAGTGCGGCGGGGATCCCCTGGTGGCGCTGCGCCTCTACTGCTGGGACGGCGAGGCCTCCCGCGCCTTCCTCAGCCTGCTCCGCGACTTCGAGGTCGCGCTGCGGAACGCGCTGCACGCCAAGCTGGCAGGGCGCTACGGCCAACCCGACTGGTGGGCCTCCCCTCGCGTCCACCTGACCTTCAAAGGCCGCGAGCAGGTACGCGGCGCCGAGCAGTCTCTTGCACGGGAGCACGGGTCAGCGTTCGGGCCGAGCGACATGGTCGCCAAGCTGACGTTGGGCTTCTGGGTCGGTTTGATCGGTCGAGGCCAGAACTACGAGATGCAGTTCTGGAACCCCGCGCTGCGCCACGCGTTTCGCGGCTACCGGGGCCGGCGCGGCGATCTTCAACGCAAGCTCGACCACGTTCGCCGGTTCCGCAACCGGATCGGCCACCACGAACGCGTCTGTCACCGCCACCTTGACATGGACTTTGAGACCCTGCTTGAGCTCATGGGGTACGTCTCGCCGGAGAAGGCGGCCCTGCACCGACAGTTCAGCCAGATCCCGGAGGTGCTGGCCCGTAAGTCCAGGGTGCTGGCCGGCCTCGCGCCGGTGAGGCTGTGAGCCCATCACCGGTGCCGACCAAGCATCCCGGCCCACGTCCGCCCTCACCTACCGCGCTCTCCGCAGGGTGGACGCCGCCCCCAGCGCCCCCAGGCTCAACCCGGCCGTGCTGGCGAACGCCGCACCACCGTGCAGCACGGCCCGCGCCAGGGACGCTCCGTCCGCCGAGCTGAGGATGCCGGCGCAGAGTGCCACCACCAGGGAGAACAGTCCCACGATCAGCATCCACAGCACCCATGCGTGGCTCGTGGTCCGGCGGGCGACCGCATCGGACACGCTCTCTCCCGCCCGTCCGGGCGGCTGTGCGTCACTCATGCCCCAGCCCACCAGCGACGAACTGCTCGGCCAGTGTCAAGCGGGCGTGGCGCACGGCTAGCGCCAGCCGCTGGTGTGCCCGGGCCTGGGCCTCCAGGCTGGCGAGCGACCGACGGATGTCCCTTTGGGCGGCCAGGGGTGGCAGCAGGACGGGCAGGTGTCCGAGCGAGTCGGCGCTGATGGACGGCGCGGCCGTGGCAGCTGAGCGGTTCCGGATCCATTCCATGACGTCGGGGCGTGCGAGGTAGTCCAGCAGGTAGCCGGGGTCCACTTCAGCGTGGTCATGACGGCGAAGCCGCAGGAGGTTGGTGCTCTGCAGCCAGCCGTCCTGTGCCGACCGCACCATGGCCGGCGGAACCAGGGACCCGGTCCTGACGCACAGGATGTCCCCGGTCACCAGCCGGAAGCCGTCCAGCCTGCGGGCGTCCTCGGCCGACACCCGGACCTGGTCGGTGTCGCTGATGCGCCCGCCTTTCAAGTGCCTCGGAAACACGACCGGAACGTCACCATGGGCGATCCGCCTGTCGGCGGGCAGCCGGGTGTAGGACGGGCCGGCCTTGATGTGGCAGAGCTGCCTGAGCTCCACCCTGCTCCAGCCACGGGGCAGCCCGACTCGCTGGCCCTCCGGGGGGAGGATCAGTTCGAGGGGCGGGACACCAGCGTCCGCCGCCTCCCGGTCGGCCTCCGCCGCGTGGGCCTGTTGGCGTGCCACCTCGTCCAGTGCCTCGGTCAGAGGTGGTTTCCGGGAGGGGGTCGGTGGCTTACAGGTGAAGGAGTGGGCGGGCGGCTGCCGGGTCACCGACGTGTAATCCGACGGCGTCAGCGAGTAGCCCTGCTCGCGGAGGCGTCCCCGCCCGACGACTCCGCCGGTCACGACGCCCTCCCCACCACGTCTCCGCATCGCGGCGACGATGGCCTCCCTGTCCCCCTCCGCCAGCACGTTCCGACCTCGCCGCCGCGTGCCCAGGTCACGGGCGTCGAGGAACAGCACCTCGTCGCGGGGCTGAGCGGGATGCCGGAGGAACCAGAGGGAGACCGGCACGTCCGTGCTGGAGAACAGCCGCGGCGGCAGCGCCAGGACGGACTCGACCACTCCGGCCTCGACCATGTTCCCGCGGATCAACCGCTCCGCCCGGTTTACCGAGTTCCCGGCCTTGTTGGGCATCACGATCACGGCTCGCCCGCCTTCGCGAAGCGCCGCCAACGCATGCTGCACGTGGGCGAAGTTGTCGTTGCCGACCGGCGGCGCCCCGTAGGCCCAGTCCGCGCCGTCCCTGGCCTCCCCGCTCGAGTCGCTCATGTTGAAGGGCGGGTTGGTCAGCACCAGGTCCGCTGACACCCGTGCCCGCGTGTGAGGGCGCCAGGAATCTCGGGTGAACTGCAGGCGCGGACGGGCCCCCTGCAACGCCAGGTTCATGGTCGCGAGGCGCAGGGTGTCCTGGTGTGGGCTGTCTCCCACCACGACGGGCGCTGGGGATCCTGGCTTGGCCACCAGGCGCGCGGTCGCCTCGGCCAGCAGCTCACCTCCGCGTGTGTAGAAGTCGTACAAGGTGGGCGGGGGGCCGTGCCAGCCCGCCACCGTCAGGTCAGCGATCAACTGTGCGACGCCCCGTGGGGTGAAGAACTGTGTGCTTCGCAGCCCGGCCTGCCCCTCGTACTCGTCCAGGATCAACCGAAAGGCGCCCCGACCACACCGCTCAACGAGGCGCACGGCGCGAACCAGATCACCCATGGACCGGGGCTCCAGCCTGGAAAACACCTGGGCCATACCGGGCAACACCCCGATCCGACGCAACTCGCCGTCAGTCGCGGTCCCGATGTGACGGAGCAGCGCGGTAGCGCCATCCCGGCCCGATCCGGTGTCCACGAGCGTCTCCACGGTGGCCCAGGGCGGGCCGCCCTTGGCACACAGGAAGTTGAGCGACAGGAGCAGGCTGAGGTAGTCGACCATCGTCGCGGGCCCACGCACTCGGTCGGCCAGCCCGCCCAGCAGTTCCGCCACGGCCTGCTCGTTCGCCGACTGAGCCGATTGTGGTTCCGGATCCGTGACGACGGTCTCGGGCCCGCTCGTCTCATGCGCCGGCGAGAGCGTGACCGCCAGGCCCATCGCGCGGCGGGCCCGATCACCGTAGGTGCCGCCAGGCGCGTCCTCTTCCGCCCGCAGGTGGATGGGGACCACCCGGGAGTCCAACCAGCTCAGTACGGCGGACCGGTGAAAGTACTCGTCATCGCCGTTGCGCTCAGGGCGCGGGAAGCCCGGGTGACGGCGCTGCCAGTTGGTGACCGTTGGCCGGCCGACGCCGGCGACCCTCGCGATCTCCGACCTGGTCATCAACCGCTCCTCATGGCCCGACTCACTCATCGACATGCCCTTCCTGCCACACGCGTTCGGTGTCGGCTCTGAAAGGACGTTAGAGCAGTCGAAGACGCCACGGGTAATGCGCATTGGCAGTGCGCATGAGACCTCCCTGTTGGCCGCTGCACTCGCGACAGCGAGGGTTCCAGGCTGCTGAGAGGGGTTTTCTCGGCACCTGCGCGGTTGAGCACCATGAGGAAACGGTACCGAACTTCGAGAACGGTGTTTTTGGAACGGGAAGCACAACCGGGCTCGGCCGGCCGAGCCGGGGGCACTTCGCGCGTGCCCCCGACCACCCCCTCGGGCCGGCTACCACATGAGGGCGGCGTCCATCTCGGTCTGCCAGTAGGTGACGGCCGCCGCGTCGCCGACGAACACCTCGCCGCCCGGCAGCGGCAGGTCGACGAGCTCGCCCACCGGGTTGCCGTTGATGTCCATGAAGGTGAGGCTGAGGGAGGTCGAGGTGTAGCCCTCCGCCGAGTCGGCGGCCGAGGTGATCACGCCCGCGTACGCCGAGTCACCCGGCTCGAGCGAGACCACGGCCTGCGGAACGCTGTCCTCGACGAACGGCAGCGTGGACTGGGAGTTCTCGAAGCCCAGGAGGGGGTAGCTGAAGGCCTCGCACCGCTCGTCGCCGGTGTTGGTGACGGTGAGCAGCAGGTGGTTGATGGGCCGCTCGACCGGGGAGACGGTCACCTGGGTGTTCTGGTCGGCGCAGGGGATGACGGCCAGTTCGTCGCCCGCTTCGCCGTCCTCGCCCTGCCCGCCGCCCTCGACGAGGTCCTCGCCGTCCTCGGTGCCGTCGCCGTCGCCCACCTGGTCGCTGCCGCCGCCGGTGGTGCCGCCGGTGGCGCCGCCCGTGGTGCTGTCCTGCCCCGCGGAGGAGCCGGACTCCTCCTGACCCGCGTCGCCGCCCCCGACGAGTTCGTCGTCCTGGCAGGCGGTGAGCGAGAGGGCGGCCACGGCGGCGACGGTTGCGACGAGGGTGCGGGTGCGGCGGCGGAGCGTGAAGGCGTTCATGTGGGTGCTGCTTTCTCGTGTGGTCTGTCGTTCGATCCCGGCGGGTGGCCCGCCGGACGACCACAGCTTCTGCCGGTCTTCGTCCCGCCCACCAGCGACGATGGCCGGGACGGGGGGATGGGACGTTCGAACCCCCGGTGAGCTGGGAGGATGTGAGGCGCATCGAATGGCCCGCCGGGACGGTGGAACGAGGGGGAGACATGTCCGCGGACACGGAGATCGCCGATCTGGCCGCGCTGCTCGAGGAGTTGAAGGGGCGCTCGGGGCTGAGTTACGGCACGCTCGCCAAGCGGCTGCACCTGAGCGCCTCGACGGTGCACCGCTACTGCAAGGGGGACGGGCTGCCGCCGGAGTTCGCGACGGTGGAGCGGTTCGCGCGGCTCTGCAAGGCGAGGCCGGAGGAGCTGGTCGAACTGCACCGGCGCTGGATCGCGGCCGACACCGCGCGCGAGCGGGAACGCGAACAGCGGGTCCCCGCACAGGAGTCCCCGGCCGTCGCGCCGGTGGTGGCCGAGGAACCCGCGCCGCGGGAGCCGCCCGCGCCATCCGCCCGGCGGCGTTGGCGTCCCGCCCTCGTCGCCGGCGCCCTCGCCCTGACCGCGACCCTGACCGTGAGCGGAGGGCTGCTGCTCGCCGCCGGCGGCGACGACGAGTCGGACGGGACGAACGCGGCGGGGACGACGGAGACCACGGAGACGACGGAGACCGGGGAGACGGCGCCGGCGGATCCGACGGAGGCGGCGAGCCCGGAGGAGACGGCGGCGGCCCCCACCGGCCCGGACGACGCGGCGGACGCGGAGGACGCGGAGGGCACGGAGGATCCGGCGGGGGAGCAGCCACCCCCCGGCGGCGAAGGGCCGGCGCCGGTGACGGTGGCCACCCGCGCCCACGCGTTCGAGAACCCCTGTGGCAACCACTACCTGGTCGACGCGGAGCCCGAGTCCGTCCCGCCGCCGCCCGACGAGCCCGGCGCCCCCGGCTGGGCCCGCGCGATGGGCGCCGTCTCGGCCGAGCAGCAGTACATCGAGCTGACCGTCCAGGCCGCGGCCGACGAGACGGTGGTGCTGCGCGACCTGAGCGTCCGCGTGACCCGCACCGGCGACCCGCTGCCCTGGAACCTGTACACCGGGTACAGCGCCTGCGGCGGCGGCCCCGTCGAGACCACGGCCTACGACGTCGACCTGGACGCGGCCACCCCCCAGGCCACCGCCGCGGGCGGCCAGCCGGAACTGCCGCTCTGGGTGGACGAGACGGACCCGCTCGTCGTGTACGTCACCGCGCACACCGATACCCGGGACGTGGAGTGGTACCTGGAGCTGGCGTGGACCAGCGGCGAACGCGAGGGGGTGCTGGTGATCGACGACGAGGGGCAGCCGTTCCACACCAGCGCCACCAGCGGGCAGCCCGAGTGGGCCTTCCCGCTCGGCGGCACCGAGTGGTACGCGTCCGACGCCGGTTGAGCGGGCGAACGTGTCGTCGCGCAGCCCGGCCGGATCGGGCGGCGGGCGGCGTGGGGGTCGGCGGGGTGGCGGTGGTCGGCCGAGGCGCCGGAGCCGGCCGCCTGACCCGTTCGACGACGGAGGGCCGTGCGGCTACTCGATCCGCCGCGGGCGCACGCTCTCCAGCGTCGGGCGGACGGTCTTGAGCAGGTTGTCCGGCGAGAAGGTGAGGCGGTCGAGGGTGGTCTCGCGGTGGGTGCCGTCGCCGTCGGGGATCGCGAAGCGGTGGTAGGCGATGTACCAGTCGTCGGTGCCCGGCACGTTGAGCACCGAGTTGTGGCCGGTGCCGAGGACGCCCAGCGAGTCGTCCCGCCGCAGGATCACGCCACGCGAGGTGAACGGGCCGAGCGGGCTGTCGGATGTGGCGTAGCCGACGCGGTAGTTCGGGCTGCGGGTGTCGTCGATCGAGTACGTCAGGTGGTAGCGGCCGTCGCGCTCGACCACGAACAGGCCCTCGCGGAAGTCGGTCAGTCCCTCGATCCGGCGGACCTGGTTCGGGTCGTAGGAGACCATGTCGTCGTTCAACGGCACCGCCCAGGCCGAGCCGTTGCCCCAGTAGAGGTACGGCTGGCCGTCGGTGTCGGTGAAGACGGCCGGGTCGATGGGCTGGCCGCCGCCGTCCGGGTTGGCGGCGATCAGCGGCGCGCCGGAGTCGACGAACGGGCCGGTCGGGGAGTCGGCGACGGCCACGCCGATCTTGGCGTCGGCGCAGTAGTAGAAGTAGTAGCGGCCGTCGCGTTCGGCGATCGTCGGCGCCCAGGCCCGCGAGTCGGCCCAGGACACGTCGGGCCCGAGGTCCAGGATCACGCCCTCGTCCCGCCAGTCGACCAGGTTCCGGGAGGACCAGGCGCTGAACGTGGTGGAGCCCCATCCCGGGAAGCCGTCGGTGGTGGCGTAGAGGTAGTAACGGTCCCCGAACGCCACGATGTTGGGGTCGGCGGTGTACCCGGGCAGCACCGGGCTCCGCATCTCGACGGCGCGCACCGTCCAGCGCCGGGTGGCGCCCTCGGCCGAGGTGACGGTGTAGGTCACCGGCTCGCGCAGGTCGACCGGCCGGCCGCCGGGCGGGGAGATCCGCGCGCCGGGGGCGAGCGTGAACTCGGGGCGCAGCCGCCGCCGGTCGGTGCCGGGGACCACGGGCAGGGTGACGGTGTCGCTCGCGGTGTCGATGACGGCCGGCACCCGCAGCTGGCGGAGGTCGACGGCGCGCACGGCGGTCGCGTTGCCGGGCAGCGCGGCGATCTCGTCGGCGGACAGGGCCCGGTTGTGGAGCCGGACGTCCCGCATCCGGCCGGTGAAGCGGTGGTCGGCGGTGTACAGCGAGCGGCCCAGGTAGTTGGCGGTGGTGCGGCCGCCGGCGATGTCGGAGGGGCGCAGCGTCATCGCGTCGTTGCGCGCCACCTCGACGCCGTCGCGGTAGAGCACGGCGCTCGTCCCGTCGATCGTGTACGCGACGTTCACCCAACGGCCGCGTGGTAGGCCGCCGTCGGACGCGGCCTGCTGCTCGCGGGTCCAGTCGCCGTCGGAGAGCGCGGCGCGGAAGCCGCCGTCCTCGGTGCCGCCGGTGGCGAAGAGGTAGCCGTCGCCGCGCCCGTCGGCGGCTGTGTTGCCGAGGCCGAAGAGGAAGTAGGGGGTGCGTTGGGCGGGGTCCACCCACACGTCGGCGGAGACGGTGACGGCGTCGACGCCGGCCAGCAGGTCGTCGGGCAGCCGGACGTGCCCGTCCGTGCCGCCGAAGGCGAGTGCCCCGTCCGCCCAGCTCACGTCACCGGCGAGGGTGCCGTCATAGCCGTGCCCCGAGGCGTCCGCCGCCGAGCCGTCCAGCGGCCAGTGCGCGACCAGTCCTTCCTCGTCGGCCCGCACCGGCGGCACGCCCCAGCGCTCGGCGAGGCGGTCGTACTCGGCCTGGGTGACCGGCAGCACGGTGCCGTGCCGGGGCGAGGCCGGCAGCCGGTAGTCGGCGGACTCGGTCCACCGCCCGGACGCCAGGTCGGTGGTCTCGAACGGCACGTAGCCGCGCCCGCCGAACTCGTCGATGAACAGGTACCACTTCTCCTCGGTGTTGGACCGGAAGACGGTCGGCCCCTCGCCCCGGGCCAGCGCGCCGCTGCCCAGGCAGTCGGCGACGAAGTCCCAGGCGGGGTCGAGGAGATCGGTCGAGGACTCCTGGGTGACGAACTTGGCGCACGGGTTCGCGGAGGACGGGTCGCGCTCGTCCTTGGTGAAGCGGTGGAAGACGCCGTCCTCCTCGATCACCGTCGAGTCGATCACCGAGTAGCCGGGGTCGTGCCACACCGCGGGCTCGCTGAACGTCGTGAAGTCGCGGGTCGTCGCGTACATCATGCGGTTGTGGGTGTCGCCCGTGTGGTCCGGGTCGTCCTCGGCGTACAGCTTGGACGCCCAGAACACGACGTACGCCTCCCGCTCCGGGTCCCAGTACGCCTCCGGCGCCCAGACGTTGCCGGCGGTCGGCGGCGCGACCTC
This sequence comes from Streptomyces sp. NPDC127098, assembly GCF_042722465.1. Taxonomy (NCBI): domain Bacteria; kingdom Bacillati; phylum Actinomycetota; class Actinomycetes; order Kitasatosporales; family Streptomycetaceae; genus Streptomyces; species Streptomyces sp. NPDC127098. Next base: position 5,209 of record NZ_JBHXFJ010000009.1, on the reverse strand, counting down.
GACGGACCGCTGCGCGGACCAGTTCACCAGGTCGCGGGACTCCCACACCATGATCGACCGGCTGCCGTGCCGCTGCGCCCGGTCCCAGTCGCCGTCGCCGTGCATCCGCAGGTCCGTGGCGATCAGGTAGAACCGGTCGCCCTCCGGCGCCCGGATGACGAACGGGTCGCGCACCCCCAGGTCGCCGAGCGTGGAGCTGAGCACCGGGTTCCCGCCGTTCAACTCCTGCCAGCGCAGTGGGTCGTTGCCACGGCTGAGGGCGAAGTACACCTGCTCGCCGTCGGCCGTGCCCTCGCCGGTGAAGTAGGTGAAGAGGTAGCCGGCGTACGGCTCTTCGGCCTCGGAGGTGGCCTGGGCCGGTGCGGGGAGGGCGAGCAGGGTGGCGATCAACGCCAACGCGCCGACGAACGCGGCGCCGAGCCGGGACGACCGTCGTGTGGGGGGCATACCGCTCAGTATCCGAACTGAATGACCACGGTCAAGATTGTTCGCGCAAGGACTCGCACAGAACCGAACACCGCGGGCCGGTCAGTCCGCCCAGTGCACCACCCGGCGCGTCGTGGCCGGGGCGGCGCCGGCCGAGGCGAGCCCCCGGGAACGGCCGGCCGGCACGGCGCGATCACGGCCCCAGGAGCGGATCTCCTCGATCTGCTCGGGGTTGGTGCGGCTGAGCGGCGAGGTGTTGGCGAAGGTGTCCTCCACGAACGACGGGCGCAGCTGTTCGGGACCACCACCGAGCAACACCTCGGCGCCCACGTCGTGCAGCGCCGACTCGATGTCGGAGCCCGCGAACCCCTCCGACAGGTCCACCAGTCGAGCCACCTGCTCGGGGTCCGGCTCGGTCCTGACATAACGCCGGTAGTACAGCTCGATGATCTCGGCCCGGTCCTGCTCGTCCGGCAGGTCGACGAAGAACAGCTCGTCGAACCGGCCCTTGCGCAGCAGCTCGGGCGGCAGGCTGCGCACCTCGTTCGCGGTGGCCACCACGAACGCCCGGGAGGTGGACTCCTGGAGCCAGAACAGGAACTGCCCGACCACGCGCTGGTTGACGCCGTTGAAGTCGTCGCGCCCCGCCAGGCCCTTCTCGATCTCGTCGATCCACAGGACGCACGGCGCCACCCGGTCCGCGGTCTGCAGAGCCTCCCGCATCCGCCCCTCGGACTCGCCGAGGAACTTGCCGTGGATGCTGGCCATGTCAAGTCGGTAGAGCGGCAGTTGCCACTCGGTGGCGATGGCCTTGGCGGACAGGGACTTGCCGCATCCGGGCACACCGACCAACAACACCCCGCGCGGCGGGCGGAGTCCGGTGCCGCGCAGGTCGGCGTGCATCAGCTCGTGCTTCCTGCTCAACCAGGTGCGGAGGTTGACGAGCCCGCCGACCTGGTAGTCGGCCTCCTGGAGGTGGATGCGTTCGAGCCCGGCCAGGTCGCTGAAGATGCGGTCCTTGTGCCGGGCCACCGTGAGCACGTCGTCCTTGGTGACCGCGCCCTTGGAGACGATGGTGGCGACGAGGTTGATCGCCTCCGCCTCGGTCACCCCCCGGAGGAACTCGGCGGCGCGACGCCTGTCCTGCTCGTCCCACTCGATGGGCACGACACCCTCGTGGTCGTCGAGGAAGCTCCGCAGCGTGCCGTACATCTCGTCGGCGTCCGGCAGGTCGAGCTGGATGCTCATGCCGAGCCGCTGGAGCCCGCTCCAGATCGGCTTGTCCGTGATCAGCACGAGGCTGCCGGCGTTGGCGTCCGCGAGCCGTGCCAGCTCCGCCACATGCCGGGTGAACTGCGTGTCCAGGTCCAGATCGTCCGGGTCGACGAGGATCAGCGTGGCGTTCGGGCGACTGGTGAACTGGGCGGCGGCGAACTCCATGGCCCCCGTGAGCGAACGGTCGTCCTGCACCGTGGCGTTGGACCGCAGGTCACGCAGGCCCGTGGCCCGCGTGTAGATCCAGAACGGCATCGCCCCACGACGACTGTCCGTGGCGACCTCGCGCACCAGCCGCAGGGCCCGCTGCTGCTCGATGGTGCGGACGCCGATGACCGGCACCCGGGCGTTGAGGAAGCTGTCGAGATCGCGCCGGCTCTCGGCGTAGTTGGTCATCGTCGCCTTCGTTCCAACGTCATGTGTGGTTCCCTGGGCCGGCGCCCCGGGATCAAGGACGGATCACCCGACGGCGCGTCGGCGCCGCCGGGTCGTAGGTCCAGCCCGCCGCGGCCGACGGCCGGTCGGTGTCCTCGGCGAGCACGGCCGTGAGCGGGTTGTCGCGCAGGGTCCGCAACCGCGCCTCCACCCAACGGGGCTCGGTCGCGGTCTCGGGGCGGCGTGCCAGGTCGCGCTCCAACTCCTCCTGGAGGCGAGCCACCTGGCCGTCCACCAAGCGGAGGAGGCGTTCGCGCAGCTCCGCGGGCAGCCCGGGGTGCGCGGCCAGCGCCCGCACCCCGCGCAGCCCTTCCCGCGCCTGGGCGAGTGCCCGGCCCACGGCGAACTCGTCGGTCTCCGCGCTCATGGCCGCCGTCAACCCGTCGGCCCAGGTCTGCAGGCTGGTCGAGATCGCCTCGGTCAGTCGGTTGGCGAGCCGCGCCCAGGTGCCGGCCGTGAAGTCGTCGCGGGCCAGGGCGGGAAGCCGGTCCGGGTCGGGCCGCGCGCCACGCGCCCACTGCTCCAGGTGGTCGGCCCACGCCTGGTATCCGCCACCGCGTCCCCACAGCTCGCTCACGCGTCGTCCGCTCCCGGTCGGCGCACGAGGATCTCGCCGGGCGGTGCGGGAGACCAATCGGGCAGGCTGTCGACGACGCGCCGGAGCCGGCTGGTGAGGCGCTCCTCGGGCGCCCCGGACGACGCCCGGGTGGCCCCGGCGGCCCAGGTGTCGTTGGCCGCGGGGCGGCGGGGTGTGGTGGGCGAGGTCATCGGCCGGCTCCCTGCGGAGAGGTGACGGTTCGCTTCTCGAACGGGGTGGGCGCCTGGTCGGCGGTCGGGAGCGAGGCGATGAACGCCCTGACCTCCGCGCCGACCGCGTCGGCGGCCTGGAACCGCGACTGCCAGTCGGTCAGTTCGGCTCGCGCCTCGGTGAGCTGCCGCAGCGACTCGCCCTTGGCCTTGTCCAACAACTCCCTTGCGAGGCGAAGGGCCTTCGCCGCCCGGTCGACACGCCCCCGTAGCACCAGCCCTCCCGCGGCGCCGACCCCGACGGCGAGCAGCGCGGCGAAGCCGAGGCTGAACTGGCCGATCCCGAACAGGATCAGGACCAGGGCGGCGCCCAGGGCGATCGCGGGCCCCCGCCACTGGTAGCGGAGCGACTCGACGAACGGCTGGCCGTGTCGGTCCCAGTGCGCCGCGAGATCGGCCTGGAGCGCCTCCAGCGGCTGGACGAAGGAGCCCGTCCAGGGCGGCAGGGCGAACGTCCGCGCACCGACCGTGTGCGAGGCGCTGAAGATGACGCGGACGTCGGCCGGGATGGCGCTGCGGTAGGCGAGGCCGAACTCGTCGAACGCCTGCGAGACGAAGGGGTGGCAGGCCGCGACGGCCATGCGCTGGGTCGCGGGCGACACCCCGATGCTGTCCGGTCTGAGGGCCGACGTCGTCTGGACGGTCAGGTAGTCGAGCGTCGTTCCCAGTGCCGCCGACTCCCGGTCGACGGCGGCCCGCGCGGCGGCCAGGTCGCCGCCCGCGTCGATGATCGCCTCGTTGAACGCCAGGTCGCGGCGGAGCGGCAGTTCCTCGGTGTCGTACTCGGAGACCAGCCGGTCGAGGATGTCGTCCACCGCGTCCTCGAGCCGGTCCATCGGCGTCACCTCGCGGTCCATCACGGCGCGGTACTTGTCCTGGAACGCCCGCTGGGCCCGCGCGCCGCTCAACACCGCGTCCAGGGCGCCCCACTCGGGCGACAGGGCGGCGAGCCGGGGGAAGTCGGCCGCGGCGCTCGGCGCGCGCAGCGACTCGATCTCCGCGCGCCACAGGTCGACCTGCCCCGCGGCGGTGGTCTCGTCGGTGAGCAGCCGTTCCCGCCAGGTCCGCGTCCGCTCGCGCAGCATCTCGCGGCCGGCACCGCCGAACGCGCCCTGGGAGATGGACTCCAGGATGACCGCGAACTCGCGCCCGAGCCGGCTCGGGTCCTGTGCGTTCAGGAAGTGCCGCAGCCAGCGGGTCGCGGCCTCCTGACGGCCCTGGCGGCGCAGGACCAGCGCGAAGAACAGCGAGGTGCGGCCGGCGGAACGACGGAACGCCTCGTCCACCGCGCGGGCGCACAGGTCCTTCTCGTCCGCGGCCCAGGCGGCCAGCGCGACCAGCACGGGCGCCAGCCAGTAGCGCGGGGCGCTGAGCATCAGCTCCTCGCTGACCGACCGCACCGCCTGCTCCGACACGAGCCCGACGTCGAAGGCCTGCAGCATGCCGACGGCGGTGCGGCGGACCACCTTGTGGTGCCCGAAGGTGTGCTCCAGGTCGTCCTTGACGACGCCGATCCGGGTCTCGGCCCGCTGCATGTTGCTCGCCCGCTGCGCCTCCTGGACGAAGGCGAGGAAGTCGGCGCGCAGCCGATGCAACTCGTCCTGGGTCTGCGCCTGTCTGGCGTCCACCGCGGACACCTGGCCGGAGACCAGGTTGACCTGCTCGCCCAGACGTAACACCCGGTTGTTGACCTCGCGGACCTGGGCCCGCAGGACGTGGTCCACCTCGCTCATCGTTCCTCCACCCGTACGGTCATCGTCCCGCCCCGCCCCCGGGTCCGCGTCGCGCCCCCACCACTTGACCGTCCTCGTGCACGGGCAGCAGCAGCCCGTCGTCGAACACCTCGACCCAGGCATAGGCGCCGGTGCGCACGAGCATCCGAGCCGACTCGAAGGGCGCCGGCATCGGCTCGGTCGGGCCGTAGTGCCGCACGATGCTGCCCAGCAGGTTGAGGGTGTGGTCCACGTAGGGCGGCCCGAGGCGGCAGACGGCGACGAAGCCGAGCGGAACGCTGCCGTGCGCCGTCGCGTACTCCTCGCACAGCGCGGCGACCAGCCCCGCGCGTGCCGCGTCGTCGACCCCCGCGTCCAGGCGGCGCACCACCCGGCGGGCCGCCTCCGAACGCGGTCGGCCCAGATCGGTCGTCCGCGCCGGAGGGGTCCGCCGCGGGCCGGCGGGCCGCACCCCGCGCCCGCCCCCCCCCGCCCCGGCGCCCCGCCCACCCATCAGCAGCGGTTGGTCTTAAAAGACCACAAGAAGCACGACA